>CAYGRX010000040.1:6851-11194 GCA_964352365.1 uncultured Rickettsiales bacterium | reverse complement strand
TTTTAGCGCCCTTCTCTATTGCGAAACCACGACGAAGTTCAAAAGATCCATTAACCCGCTCACAAAAAACTGAATCTTTACCCAAATGTTTTGCAGTTTCATAACCAACTATTACACCACCCATTGCAGGCGAAAGAACTAAATCAATTTCATTGATATCCACGATTTGCTTAACTTTTTCAGCCAAAGCAGAACATAATCTCGCAGACCTTTCACCACTCATTAAAGCCCGTGCACATTGAAGGTACGTATCAGAATGCAAACCCGATGACAAAATGAAATGCCCCTTTAAAATTGCACCCGCATCTTCAAATTCTTTCACTAAGTTAACCATGATATGCTTATATGTATGTTTTTGTTGAGTGTAGTTTTTAGTATTTAGAGATGATTTTTGCAATTGTTTTGTTTCCATTTTCCAGTGCTAGTTTTTGCTAACAGATTCATATATTAGCAAGGATGGTAGTAACCTTAAGGAAATAAAAAAGGCCTTAAGAATTAACTTAAGACCTTTTAAATATTATTTTTAGTAGGTAGATATTACTTATGCAGCCTCCGCTTCCTCTTTTAAAGCTTCTTCTTCAGCTTTAACTGCGGCAGCTTCCTGCGCTTTTTTAATGAAGTATGGATTGTTATCATTAATATTCTTAACAACATATTCACTAGAAGCATCAATATCCAACTTTTTAATTGCCGATATTTCACGAGATAGGCGCTCAAGAGCATTCTCATAAATGATTCTTTCACTGTACGATCTATCTGGATCATCAACATTTTTATGTAGATCACGAACAACTTCTGCAACTGAAACTATATTTCCAGAATTGATTTTTGTTTCATATTCTTTTGCTCTTCTACTCCACATGCCCCTTGAAGATTTTGGACGCTGAAGTAAAGTTTTATTAACTTTCTGTAAATCAGTTTCATCAGATAAATTTCTTAGACCTGATTTTTCAGCCCTTGCAACGGGAACTCTTAATATCATTTTTTCTTTTTGAAATTCAATCACGTAAGTTCTGATCTCCATACCAGCAACTGGCTGCGACTCAATTCCCATAATAGTACCAACGCCGTGCGATGGGTAAACAACTGTATTTCCTTCTTTAAAGTTTAAAGACATTATGCTCCTTATAAAATTATTAGTTGATAAAAAAATAAATAAAAATAGGTTAGTGCTTAAGTTAATATTAAAGATTACACTATTTACTTGTTGCTACATTGTAACATAAAATAAGACTCAATTAAACATAAAATTTAAAATAAATGCGAATACACTTTAAATTAATAATAATCACCATATGCTTTTCGGTTTTACTTATTTCAAACCCCTCTTATTCAGAGGAAGCCTCCACTGATAGAGCGCTTATCAGGGACAGCAAAGAGGCCTTTGACAGAGGTTTAATTGTTCTTGCTAGCACAAGCATGACAAATGCCCTTCATGAAGTTTTAAAAAATTTTAGCAGAGAGAGAAATATTTCCATCAGCTCAACCTTTTCATCCACAGAAGATTTAGCCAACGGAATTGAAGATGGCGACCCCGCAAACATCTTTATATCAGAAGACCCTTCCAGAATGCGTGACCTACAAAGAAAAGGAGTGCTTAATGTATTTAGTCTATCAGAAATAGCAGGCGATGAGCTGGTTGTAATAATGCCCAAAAATCACTATGCACGCGACAAGGTGGATAATGTAAATGGCCTTGAAAACAAGCTAAAGTTTTTAATGAATAACTCAATAATGGCAATACCAGACCCCACGAGTGATCCAGCAGGCAAATATATTACTCAAGCATTGGAAATAATGGATTTAAAAAAATTATCTGACATAAAAACCATTAAAACAGATAATAATAGAAGAGCTTTGTATTTAGCTTCAAATGCAAATAACACAGCTATAGTTTATGCATCAGACGCTTTCGAGAATAAAGATATTGATATAATTGCAAAAATACCTCAAAAATTTCATGATAATATTATTTACCAAGCAGCTATAGTCGCTGAAATTAGCAACTAATCAAAGATAGGAGACTCTGAAGCATTAGTTGAATATTTAAAAAGCAATGAGGCTAATGAAATTTTTAAAAGCTATGGCTTCAAAAAACCTTAAAGCAAACCCCTTCTTTTAGAAAAAATTTATTGCAAATAGCTCATTACTTCACAGTTTTTAGTTGCATCTCGACAGAATATAATTAAATAGTATTGGAAAAAAATAATGTTTTGATATGGCAACTACTAAAGAAACTAAAAAAACAGTAAAAAAAAGCACGACTAAAAAAACAGTGACTGCAAAAAAAACCAATCCAAAAGTTAAAGCTGAAGTTGAAGATGAAAGCAAAAGAGATTTCATTATTTTGGCTGCATCTGCAACAGCTGGAATAGGTGCGGCATGTGCCGCAGTTCCTTTTGTTGGATCAATGTTACCTGCTGATGACGTTTTAGCATTAAGCTCAACAGAAGTTGATATTTCAGACATAGAACCAGGTGACTCAAAAAGAGTTATGTGGCAAGGAAAACCTATATTTGTTAAACGTAGAACGCCTGAAGAAATTGCTGCAGCAAGATCAGGTGATACAGCTACAATGCCTGATCCGCAAAAAGACTCAGATAGAGTTAAGCCAAATGAAGAAGAGTGGTTAATTGTTGTTGGGGTTTGCACGCATCTTGGTTGCATTCCTAGTAGTAACTCTGGAGATTACCAAGCATGGTTCTGCCCATGCCATGGTTCACACTATGATAATAGTGGTAGAATTAGAAAAGGCCCTGCCCCTAAAAATCTGGCAGTTCCACCATATGAATTTTTAAGTGATACC
This sequence comes from uncultured Rickettsiales bacterium, assembly GCA_964352365.1. Lineage (GTDB taxonomy): Bacteria > Pseudomonadota > Alphaproteobacteria > Rickettsiales > UBA8987 > CAYGRX01. The sequence goes on along the minus strand of CAYGRX010000040.1, from coordinate 8,388 downwards.
AGAATTAAAATTGGTTAATTAGATTAATAAATAAAGCGCTTTAAATAGGTTTAAGTTATGGCAAAAGATAAAAGTAAATTATTACAGGCAGTTGATAAAACTGTTGATTGGATTGAATATAGATTACCTATATTTTCGTTCATGAAACATCAGGGCGAATATCAAACTCCTAGAAACCTCAATTACGCTTGGAACTTCGGCTCATTAGCTGGAATTGCATTAATGATTCAGATCATTACGGGCATATTTCTTGCAATGAATTACGTTCCGCATGTTGACCATGCCTTTGATTCAGTTGAAAGGATTATGCGTGATGTTCCTTATGGTTGGCTAATTAGATATGTACATGCTGTTGGCGCTTCAATGTTCTTTATGGTTATTTATGCACACATATTTAGAGGTCTATTTTATGGTTCATATAAGGCACCAAGAGAGCTTTTATGGTGGTTTGGAATTTTAATTTTCCTAGCGATGATGGGAACTGCATTTATGGGCTATGTTTTACCTTGGGGACAAATGAGCTTCTGGGGAGCAACTGTGATAACTGGATTATTCACAGCTTTTGATTCAATCATTAATGGCTTAGGAACTGGGATTCAAACCCTACTTTTAGGTTCGTTTTCAGTTGATAACCCTACATTAAATAGATTCTTTGCATTACACTTCTTATTACCATTTGTAATATTTGGCTTAGTGGTGATTCATTTAGTAACTTTACATACACATGGTTCAAACAACCCTACTGGAGTTGATGTAAAAAGTAAGAAAGACACTATTCCATTTCACCCATATTATACTATTAAAGACTTTTTTGGGTTCGGTGTTTTCTTTATTATATTCTTTGCATTTGTATTTTTTGCACCAAACTATCTAGGTCACCCTGATAACTATATCCCAGCTGATCCACTAGTTACACCTCCACATATTGTTCCTGAGTGGTACTTCTTACCTTTCTATGCAATTTTAAGGGTTACACCTGATATCATCATTCCATTTACTGATATTGTATTGATGAAATCAAAACTTGCAGGCGTTTTAGCTATGTTTGGCTCTATCTTAATATGGTTTGCATTACCTTGGCTAGATAAACATCCGGTTAGATCTGGCTCATATAGACCTATATTTAAATTTGTTTATGTTGGTTTGGTTATTGCATTTTCTATACTTGGGTATGTTGGAGCTATGCCAGCTGATGCCTATGTTGATATTGGATTATTTAAAATTCCCCTTCTATATCTAGGGCAAGCTTGTGCGGTTTATTACTTCGGTTATTTTGTAGTTATTCTTCCATTCTTAAGCAAGAAAGAGAAGGCTAAGGAATTACCAAAATCAGTATATGATTATACTGAGAAGAAGTATGGCAAAATAAAGTAAGAAAATAAGAATTAAATGGATAGTAAGATGATAAGAATTTTAGTATTAGCGGTTTTAGCTTTGTCACCTATGAGCTCCAATGCTGCTGGAGATGCAAAACACCCTAAGCATGTTGATTGGTCTTTTGACGGCATTTTTGGCAAAGTTGACAAGCCAGCTGCAC
>CAYGRX010000040.1:0-6841 GCA_964352365.1 uncultured Rickettsiales bacterium | reverse complement strand
GCGTGGATACCAAGTTTACAAGGAAGTTTGCGCTAGTTGCCATGGAGTTAAGCGTATTGCTTTCAGAAACTTAAGTGAAATTGGTTTTAGTGAGGCCGAAATAAAGACAATAGCAGCAGAATATCAAGTAACAGATGGGCCTGATGATGCTGGTGATATGTTTGAAAGATCAGGATTGCCTTCTGATAGAATGCCATCTCCTTTTGCGAATAAGAAAGCTGCACAGGCAAGTAATAATGGAGCTTACCCACCAGATATGAGCCTACTATACAAAGCTAGGTTGAACGGCGCCAACTTTATCTATTCATTACTTACAGGTTATGAGCAAGCACCAGAGGATGTAAAATTAGCAGCAGGGCAACATTATAACCCATTTATGTCAGGCGGAAAAATTGCTATGGCTGCACCACTTTCAGATGGACAGGTTGAATACCAAGATGGAACAGAAGCAACAGTTGAGCAAATGAGCAAAGATGTTGTAAACTTTCTTCAATGGGCATCCGAACCAGAAATGGAACATAGAAAGCAAATGGGCATTAAAGTATTGCTATTCCTATTCGTTTTCACTGGTTTATTCTATGTAGCTAAAAATAGAATTTGGGCGAAAATCGGTCAGTAGATCAAGGATAAATAACTATATTGATAAAGGTTATTATAATATTTCTTAGTTTATTTACTGAAATCCTTCAACTCAATGGTTGCACCGAAGGGAATTTTAACTTCTGAATGACAAGATATGATGCATATTCCTGTCTGATCACAAAAAGAGGCAATCATTTTTAGCGTGTAGTCTATCACTTCCTCATCTAGGTTTGAAAATGGCTCATCTAAAATCCAGATTTTCTTTTTTGATAGCATTAGGCGGGCGAGTGCAACCCTCCTATTCCAGCCAGCGGAAAGATATTTACATTTTTTATCAAGGTTTTCATCCAAATTAAAAAACTTAATGGTTGCTGGAATAGCTTCTGTTGAATCATTAATTCCAGCAAAAAATTCTAAATTCTGCTTGACGGTCAGCTCGGGGTCATTTGCAGAGTCATGGCCAAGATAAGTTATTTGCTTAAAATATTCTTGGTAATCCTCAGATATTTCAAAATCTTCAAGAAAAATATAACCATCTTTTGGGGTTAAAAGGCCAGCAAGCACCTTAATTAAGGTAGTTTTACCTGAACCATTTGCCCCTTTAAAAGTTAGCAAGCTTCCAGGCAAACATGTGTATCCAACTTTGTTAAAAAGTGGTGCATCTTCAAATCCATGTGTGATATTTAAAAAGCTAAAAACCAAAAAGAACTCCAAAGGTTTGAATTTTGTTTGATTTCCTTATATATTCAATAAGTGATTTTGTAAAATCTTAACATATTAAACATATAGGTTTCCGTATGAAAAACTCTTTCAATACCAAAAAAACATTGCAAACTAACTCTGGCGAATATGAATATTTTAGCATTAAAGAAGCTGAGAAAACAGTTGGAAAAGAGATTGCTAAACTTCCATTCAGCTTGAAGGTTCTGTTAGAAAACATGTTACGAAATGAAGATGGTGTTACAGTTAGTAAGGGCGATATTACGGCATTTGTTGACTGGGTAAAAAATGGTGGAAAAGTAAATAATGAAATAGCTTACCGCCCTGCCCGAGTTTTAATGCAAGATTTTACTGGCGTGCCTGCAGTAGTTGACTTAGCAGCAATGCGTGATGGAGTGAAAAATCTAGGTGGTGACCCACAAAAAATCAATCCTCAAGTTCCTGTTGATTTAGTTATTGACCATTCTGTAATGGTAGACAAATACGCTACGGATGAAGCATTCGGGGCAAATGTTAAGTTAGAAATGGAGCGCAACGCTGAACGTTACAAGTTTTTAAAATGGGGACAATCTGCATTTGAGAATTTTAAAGTTGTACCACCTGGAACTGGCATCTGCCACCAAGTGAATTTAGAATATCTCGCAAAGGTAGTTTGGAGCAAAGAACTAGAAGATGGTACAAAAATTGCTTATCCTGATACCCTAGTTGGTACGGATTCACATACTACAATGATTAACGGCTTAGCAGTTCTTGGTTGGGGTGTAGGCGGGATTGAAGCAGAAGCTGCAATGCTTGGCCAGCCAATTTCGATGTTAATCCCTGAAGTTGTAGGCCTAAAGCTTGAAGGAAAATTAAAAGAAGGAGTTACTGCTACAGATTTAGTTTTAACTGCTACTGAAATATTACGTAACCATGGTGTTGTAGGAAAATTTGTTGAATTTTATGGCGATGGGTTAAACAACCTATCTTTAGCCGATAGAGCTACAATTGCAAATATGGCACCTGAATATGGAGCTACTTGTGGCTTCTTCCCTGTTGATGGTGAAGTTTTAAAATATTTAAATACTTCTGCTCGTGAAGAAGAAACTATCGAGCTAACTGAAAAATATGCAAAGGCACAAGGCATGTGGCGTGAAGAAGGAATGGATGAACCCGTTTATTCAGCAAAATTAAATTTAAACATGCAAGATGTAGTACCTTCGATTGCGGGGCCAAAAAGACCACAAGACAAAATTAGCTTAAAAGACGCAGCTAGCGAATTCAAAAAAGCATTTTTAAATGAACTTAAAGATAAGGGGATTGTTGAAAAAGACGAGTATTTACCCTCTCCAGGAGAAGATTTTATTCCCGATGAAGTTAAAAATGCGAACACAATTCCTCATGATACTTCTGATGCAAAATTAAGCGAGAAAGTAAAAATACATGCACGCGGAGAAGATTTTTCATTACAAAATGGCGACATAGTAATTGCTGCTATAACTAGTTGCACTAACACTTCTAACCCTAGCGTTATGATAGGGGCTGGTCTTGTAGCTAAAAAAGCATTGGAACTAGGATTAAAAGTTAAGCCTTGGGTCAAAACTTCTTTAGCACCAGGAAGTAAGGTCGTTACTGAATATCTAGAAAAAGCTGGTTTACAAGACCATCTTGATGCACTTGGCTTTAATCTTGTTGGTTATGGTTGCACAACCTGTATTGGGAATTCCGGACCAATAAACCCACAAATTGAACAGGCTATTATTGATAATGATTTGGTTGTTGCATCTGTTTTATCTGGAAATAGAAATTTTGAAGGCCGCGTTCATGCGCTTACAAAAGGGAATTATTTAATGAGCCCACCTCTAGTTGTTGCTTATGCAATTGCTGGAAACGCAACGATTGATATAACCACTGAAGCACTTGGCAAAGATAAAAATGGCAAAGATGTTTTCCTTAAAGATATTTGGCCAACTGATAAAGAAGTTCAAGAAACATTAAATAGAACTGTTACACGCAAAATGTTTTCCGAAAAATATGCAGATGTTTTTAAAGGTACTGAAGAATGGCAAAAAATTGAAATTTCTGGTGGAGAGACTTATGAGTGGGACGATAGCACATATATAAACAACCCACCATATTTTGAAGGCATGACTAGTGAGGTCGGTGGTTTTTCTGATGTTAAGAATGCAAGCATTTTGGCCTTGCTAGGAGATTCTATAACCACTGATCATATCAGCCCCGCAGGTGTTATTAGTAAAGGTAGCCCTGCTGCTAACTACCTTACTGAAAAAGGCGTGGATAAAGCAAACTTTAACTCATATGGATCACGTCGTGGTAACCATGAAGTTATGATGCGTGGAACTTTTGCAAATGTAAGAATAAAAAATGAAATGGCCGAAGGCACAGAAGGTGGTGTTACGACTTACATACCGACTGGTGATGTAACCTCAATTTATGACGCGGCAATGATGTATAAACATAGTGGCGTTCCACTTGTTGTTATTGGTGGAAAAGACTATGGCATGGGTAGTTCACGTGACTGGGCAGCAAAAGGAACAAACCTATTGGGCGTTAAAGCTGTAATCGCGGAGAGTTACGAACGTATCCATCGCTCAAACTTAGTTGGCATGGGAGTTTTACCACTTACATTTAAAGAGGGAGAAACTAGAAAAACTTTAAAGCTAAAAGGCGATGAAAAGATTTCAATTAGTGGTGTTGCAGCTGGCATTACCCCTAAAATGGATGTTGGCATAAAAATTGAATATGCAGATGGGCAAATTAAGGAAACTAAAGCTTTATGCAGAATTGATACAATAAACGAAGTTGAGTATTATCAAAATGGTGGGATTCTTCACAAGGTTATTCGCGACCTAGCCTCTTAAATTGAAGATTGCTTTAAGTTTTGTCGTTAAGCTTCGATAAAGAATTTTATAATGTAACTTTTTGTAAAAAGTAATTTTATGGGTGCTAACTTAAGTTTTAAAATTTAAAACTTAAGTTAAAAAGCTTGAATAAATACTAAGTCTTCAACGATAGAGATTTGTCACCCCACACTTTTGGCGGGGTTAATACTTAATTTTAAACTAACTATGCTTGCTCAAAAAGAAGAAATAATCACTTGCCCTTATTGCTGGGAATCTATTGAAGTCTTGCTAGATTTGACTGCTAGCCAAAGTTACGTTGAAGATTGTCAGGTTTGCTGTCAGCCAATTTTATTTAATCTAGAAATATCAGAACAAAATTATAGACTGGAAGTTGAAAGAGAGAACTATTAGTAAAACTGATTTGATTTTGCCGCCACTTGATGGCGGAATCTAGAGGATAAAGATTCCAGCCGTAGTTTACCCCGAATTTATTTCGGGGGGCAGGAATGACAGAACGGACTGACCACACCACCGACTTATCTCAGGGTTAATATTTAGTTAATTTATTGACAAATAGCTCTCTCTCTGGTATTCTGGGGTTTCAAAATATTCATTTAATAACAAAATGAGTTAATTCACCTTGCTGGTATTCTAATTTTAAATACCTTTATGGGTGTTTATAATAGATTATTAGAAAGGCTAGTTAGCTCATTCTAAAAAAATCTTTGTGGTGAGAACATTTAATCTTATTGCCTTCGTGGTGATAGTAGTATTTTCTATACTAGCACTAAGCCACATTATTAGTGTAATGTGGGGCGTTACAATAATTTTCTTAATCCTCGCCCTAGGCGAGATTCTAGATTTTATTACAAAAAAATAAAAGGACTGGGGCGTAAAAACCCCACTCCTTTTAACTAAACTATTTCTTAAAATGACTAATCTTTAATTAAACTCATGAACTCAGCGCGAGTTTTTCTATCAGTTTTAAAAATACCACGAACCTGTGAAGTTACAGTAGATGTTTCTGTTTTATGTATTCCACGAGTCGTCATGCACTGATGGTAGGCATCAATAACAATTGCAACACCCTTCGGCTGAAGATGCTGTTCAATAGCATCAGCAATTTGCGCTGTCATGGTTTCCTGAGTTTGCAAACGCTTACCAAAACAGTCTAGTAAACGAGCGATTTTAGAAATACCCACAACACGTCTATCTGGAATATAAGCTATATGGGCTTTGCCCAAAATTGGAGCCATGTGATGCTCGCAATGGGATTCTACACGCATATTTTTTAAAAGCACCATCTCATCATACCCCTCAACTTCCTCAAAAGTTTTCGCAAGAATATCTTCAGGACTATCTGCATAGCCAGAAAACCACTCACCAAAAGCTTTAGTAACACGTTTTGGAGTTTCAACTAGCCCCTCACGCTCTGGATCATCACCAGCCCAAGCTAATAAAGTTTTTACAGCCTGCTGTGCTTCCTCTTTTGAAGGGCGTTTTGTCATTTTAAATGTCCTATTTTATTTTTTTATGAAAGATATATAATATAGTGGGCACTTTATTCAAGCGAAGAAATGTTAATTATTTTTTAAAGAGCTTTGAAACGGATAAGCTTTCAACACCTTCAATCGGCGCCTCTGGCTTGTCTATTTCAACATTTACAGAATTTACAATTTCGTAGGACAGAATATATTTGCCAATTTTTTCTACAACAGTTTCAATCAACTCATATGGCCTATCTTTTAAAATTGCAGTTACATCATCGCATATTGGATGATAATTAAGAGTATCCTTAATATTGTCGGTTTCCGCAGCATTGCCCTCATCAAAGTCAATTTCAAGATTAACTATAACTTTTTGTGTACCTTGCTTTTCAAACTCATAAACACCGAGAATCATATTAACGGCAAGATTTTTTATCTTAATAATCATATTAACTATTATAAATTCGTGTTGTATATTGCGGTTTTAAATAATAGAGTCAACGCCAATTGAACAGATTTATTATATATTTAATGCAAATTTTATGATATAATTAACTAAAAATTAATTCATATGAAAAACATACTACAAATATTACTTTTTGTTTCAATATTAGTAATCAGTAAAAGCTCTTATTCACAAAGCTTAACAGCTGATGACATTGACTATGATAAAGTCTATGAAGAAATTTCTAATACCTTCCAAACAATACAAGCTAAACAAATGCAGGAGATGATAGAAAAGGAAGATCCTGCAATATTTTTAGAAATTGATGCATTGTATGGTAATATGGAAAACCATATTCAAGGATTAGTAGCTAAAAAACTTAAAGAAGAAACTGGCCTAGATATAAACAAGATGACAAAAAGTAACCAAAATAAATATGCAGAAAAGATAAAAAATATTGATATGGAGTCTGTTATGAAAGACCCTAAAACGTCAGAATATATGAAGAACATATATGAAAAGATAAATATAACTGTAGAGCAAAATCTTCTATATATGCCAAAATCTGTAAGGGATCAAATGAGAAGCTTTGCAAGTAGCTCTTCCAGCGAAAACACACCATTAAAAAGCGTTCAGAAGTATTTGAATAATAATAAAGATAAAATTACAGAAGCCTTAAAAAAGGCTATTGAAACAAGAGAAAATAATGCAAAAAAATATAAGCAATAATAAAGTTAACTACTACAAGTAACACAAATATCTTT
>CAYGRX010000039.1:0-11195 GCA_964352365.1 uncultured Rickettsiales bacterium | reverse complement strand
CTATTAGGCGATTTGATAGAAAAAGCTCTAGGTTGGGCATTAGCCGCTATCCCTTTTGTATCTGGAATTGCTCGACATCAAGATCCCGAACTTGATGCCCGTAAAAATGGTAAAACAGGAACAGGTACAACTGATGATTTAAATGGCTCAACCTCACTCTCAAGTTTGCCGAGCACAAAAGGCACGGTGAATGATTTTTCGGAAATCCAAGGTTTAACAGGCGTAACTCCAGCCCCAACTGGCAGCAAAAATAACGTGAACTTAAGCAAATTGCCTAGTAGTAACCAATTAGGTTAAAGCTAGTCTTCTTTTCTTAATTCACTAATTAACAAAACCACTAATCTATATAGCACAACTGCATTTAACATATGCCAAAGCGAGTGCGTGCCAATACCTAAACTATAGTTACAACTAGACGCGTCAATTGTTCTAAATACCAGAGAGAATGTCCATATTATTGCCGTGTTTAAAGTATATCTAAACATCGGGGGAGATTTATACTTCAATGCCAAAACTATAATAAAAAGAGTTATATAAGTTGGAACGTACATAATTGTGCCGTTTAATATATCTCTATCTATATATATCTCCGCACCTACGCCAGCGGTAATAAAAATGCCAAAAAATATTAAAGCAGTTAACTTTTTAAGCTTAAAAACCCTAAATAATAGTGATATTAAAAACAGATGTATAAAGATTGCTATCGGCAGAACATCCAAGTTGAGTGTTAAGCTATTTGGTTGAAAGTGATAGGCAGCGCTACCAAAACCAATTGCAATAATCATCAGGCTAAGCGACAAAACATCAAAGTTTTTTGGCTTAATTTCTTTAATTTTAAATAATGTGTTCAAGAGCAAAATGCCAGCAACTATGAATGCAATATTGGTTATTACATTCACCGGCTCTTCATTAAAATTCACCCGCTCGCAATAGCTATCAATATATTCAAATGTGTTTTGACCAGTTGCAACTTCATCATTTAATGAGCTTTTATTTTCAATTTCCATCATAATTCAAATAAATATATTTACGCACCTGCCTCAGCTGCCATACGCAACATTCTTGCACGCCTATTTATACTACGCACTAGTTGCTTCATTAATATAAAGATTAAGAACGCATTTAAAATATGCCAGATAAAATGTGTTCCAAATGGAATTTGGTCACATACAAAATTATCTATTGAACGGAAGAAAAGCGACACCATACCAATTATAGAAGCTACGAAATAACTTCCCGCAGCAGAACGACGTTTGCGCCGCATATAAAACGCCATAAATATGATTGCAACCACACTTGAGAGATATGCAACAGAGTCATTCATCGCATTTGGAAACTGGCTAACCAACATGTGGGTTGAACCTAAAAAGGCAAGGTAAACAATAGTGATATTAAACAGCTTTAAACCCGCTACACGCACCACAAAACTATAAAAGAAAACGTGAATAAAGGTAACAATAGTGACGATATCAAACAGCTCAGTATATTTGCTTGGCACCATGTGGAATGTGATGCTGGCAACCCCAATTAGGCATATTAAAAATATCATTATATAGATATCAATTTTTCGTTCATTTCTAACTTCAGGGTGGTTCTTACAATGCAGATAAACCATAAATGCCGCTATAAAAAAGCCAATGCCCGTTATTACATTCAATGGTTCAGCATAAATATCATTTTGAACTTTTCTTTCACATACGCCGTAAAAATGGATTAGTGGAGTTTCTAAAACATTATCTTTAGCGAACAAGTAATCACGGATTTTATAGATATATTGCCCTAGATTAAAATTATTCATTTTCTATTTCAATTGTATTTGATCAGAGTTTTGTATCTAATACTAGATTAGAAATACATTGCTCTTTTCAGGCAAGATTTAGAATTATTACATATAAATCTTGTGGGATTTACTTATTTTTAAGTGATTTTTTTACAACTTCACCAATTATAATAATGGATGGGTTCTTGATATTTTCTTCTTCAATATCTTCGTGTAAATTACCAATAGTAGTTTGTATTTTCCTTGAATTTTTCGATCCCGCTTCTTGTACAAGCGCAACTGGTTTATCTCTGTCCATACCTGATTCAACAAACTTATCGGATATCGCCTTGGAGTTACCAACCCCCATATAAATTACAATAGTGTTATTGGTTTTTGCTAAACTCTCATAGTCTAAATCAGGTATACCGTCTTTATACGCATGGCCAGAAATAAAAGTGATTCCGTCTGCTAATTTCCTATAAGTAAGTGGTATATTATATTCCGCCGCCGCCGCCGCAGCAGCAGTTATGCCAGGGATAATTTCAAACTCTATATTATTTTTCTGCAAGGTTTCAACCTCTTCACCGCCACGCCCAAAAATATAAGGATCACCCCCCTTTAAACGAACAATGCTTTTTCCTTGTGATGCACATTCAACAATTTTATCGTTTATTTGGTCTTGCGTCATGTGATGAAGTTGAGGCTCCTTTCCTGCAAATATTTTCTCAGCGCCATCACGGATTTCATCAATTATTTCATCAGCTATCAAACGATCATATATAACAACATCTGCTATTTTAGAAATTAACTTATGAGCTTTTATTGTCATTAGATCTAACCCACCAGCACCAGCACCAACTATATAAACTTTACCTTTATCTGCCATGTTACCTAACCTCTAATCTTCTTCGCCAAGCATTGAATCCCATTCTTCCTGAGTAATAGGCTTTGGTGCTCCATTTCTAAAAATAGGCACCGAGCCATCCATACAGCTACATGATCTAATATCTTGGCTAAAGCATTTTATATGAACATATGGGCGGAAACAAACTAGCTTAGAACTTGGATTACCTGTTAGTAAATATCTTGATGGAATATTACGAATATATTCTTCGCGGTTTACGCCTTGCGGGGCATCTTTTAAACCTTCAGGAACCCCACTTGCACGTGATGGGTTTCTATCAATTCTAAGTTTAATAATATTACCCTCAGAATCTTTTACCCTAATATATTTTCTTTTAACTCTGTTAAGTGCGTATATACCAACATCACCAAGGCAAACACCATAAACGCAATGCCAATATGTATCTCGCGCCTGCGAACAGTTTTTTGCACCCCTCATACATTCTTGAACTTTACCACTTTCATCTCTCGGGCAGTTAAATTGCAAACAGTTACTATAAGTTTTAAGATTTGGAATACATTGGTTCCTCCCCTCATAACAAGTTGGGTCATATTTTTCTGGTGCGTTTTCACAGCTATCACGAACACATTCCCAAAAAATTTGCTTATTATCCTTATACGGATCACAACGACGTAAACCATAGTCACAAGACTCAATATATTCTATATTGTCGAATTCTTCCGTAACTTCAAAATAGCTTCTTGGTTCGGTTTTTTGCTGATTACATTCCTCAATCAAGCATTGTTTATATTTATCTTTATTAGAGATAAACCTTTCACAATTTTTAAGACCAATTTCACAAATACGAAGGTTTTGAGCTATACTATCCTGTACTCCAAAAAGCATCAGATATAAGAATATAGATGTAATAAAGGCAAATCCCAATGTTTTTTCTCCGCCCATTTAATTTTCTAATAACTTTGTTAATGAATTTTTTATCAACTCTAAATCTTCTTTTTCGCTCATTCTGTGTTTACCTGTAGTAGATAAAACAACTTCAACATCTTTAGATGTTACACGTTCTTTAATTTCAATACTATATTCAAATGGAACATCTTCATCCCTCATTCCATGTGTCAAAATCATCGGAATATTAATATCAATCTCACTTTTATTTAATAGCATATTTTTTCTGCCATCTAATATTAAATCTTTAGTGATTAGGTAAAAACTATCTTCAGCATCTGGAGTATTCGGGTCAGCACAATAATCAGTCGCCATTTTGTAGCTACCTTCACCCATAATTTGTTTTTGAACTTGTTCGTCAAAAACATCCCACATTAAACCTTCAGTAAAATCTGGCGCAGAGGCGATGCCTAGTAGCGACTTTATTCGCTCTTTTCTTTTCATCGCTGCTAGTAACATTAACCAGCCACCCATGCTTGAGCCAACTAATATAATTTGATCAACTTCTGTAAAGTCGTCAATTATAGATAAGGTATCATCAAGCCAATTTGAAATTGTTCCCTCAACAAAGTTTCCACTAGATTCTCCGCAACCAGAATAATCAAAACGAACATATGGAATATTAATTCCTTCACATAAATTTTGCAGAAAAACCGCCTTGCCGCCTTCCATATCAGACATATAACCTGACAAAAAAACCACACCAATTCTGGCTTTATGACCATTAGGAACAAATTTCTTATAGGCTAAAAAGTGATTATCGTTTATGTATAATTTTTTAAAAGACGACATGATGACTGAAAATAGAATAAATAATTCAATACTTCAAGTGCTCCCCGCATTAGAATCAGGTGGAGTAGAACGTGGAGTGGTTGACGTTTCAACTTTTGGTGTAAAGCAAGGTTATAAAATTCTTGTTGCATCAAATGGCGGCAAGCTAGTTGAACAGCTTGATGCTGGCAAAGTCAAACATTTAAAAATGAATTTAAACACAAAAAACCCATTTAAAATTTTTGTGAATATTTTTAAACTTCAGGCCGCAATAAAAAAACATAATATTAAAATTGTTCACGCGCGTTCACGCGCACCAGCTTGGAGCGCATATTTCGCATGTAAACTTACAGGAACTATTTTTATAACAACCTTTCATGGCTTTTACAAAAGTAATTTTCCACTGAAAAAGTTTTATAATTCTGTGATGATGAAGGGTGATGTTGTCATTGCTGTTTCTAACTTCATCAAAAAACATATGCTTAAAAACTATAATTCTAAGGGTAAAAAAATTGAAGTTATCCATAGGGGTGTAAATCTTTCTGAGTTTGATATCGAGAAAGTTACAGAAGAAGAGCTAAAGGATTTCAGAGGAAATAACGGCATTAATGATAATGATAAAATTATTTTTCTGCCAGGGAGAATTACTCGTTGGAAAGGGCAAGATGTTGCGATTAGAGCCTTTGCAAAACTAAAGAATCGAAATAATATAAAACTACTCATTGGAGGTGGCTGGAAGGGTAAGGAAGATTATTACCAAGAACTAGTTAAGCTTTGCCAAGATAATAATTTGGAAAAGAACGTTATATTTGCTGGGCTAGTAAAAAACATGCCTCAAGCTTTAAGGGCTAGTGATATTGTTTTGAATTGCTCAGTTGAACCCGAAACCTTTGGCCGTGTAACGGCGGAAGCAAATGCTATGGGGCGGCCTGCAATCTCTAGTGCTCATGGTGGTTCAATTGAAATTTTAGAAGGCAAAGATTCTGGAACCTTAGTAGAGGTAAGAAATGACGAGGCTCTTGCAAAGGCAATTGAAGATATGTTTGAACTTTTGGAAGACCCTACAAAAAAAGCAGAGTTAGAAGAAAAAGCAGTTAAAAATGTTCGTGATAATTTCTCATTAGAGCTAATGTGCAAAAAAACCTTCGCAATCTATGATAGATTGCTTGGTTAGTTCTTGCTAAAAATAAAGCTATATTACTCTTGGTAGTCTGGTTCAATTAGAATAATTTCATTTTTATCAGCAGTGATAGCAAGTTTGCCCTGCATAAGTTTTTCAGCATATTTCCCAAAAACTTCATATCTCCAACCTTTAAGCAACCTTTCATCAAGGTTCCCAAGGGCAATTTGCTTCAAGTCATCAGCATTAGCAACAACACTTGGTGCAATATCTTGCCTAGCACACCTATCTTTCAAAATAATACGGATAAGGTTTAGGAAAGCATCACGATTATCAGGAATTTTAGTTTTCTTTTCAGGAATTGGTGCAACTTCTTCATTCAAACCATAATCTACAACACCAACAATTTCATTAGCTGTTCTATCATCAAATTTGAAAAATCTAAGACCTTTTAAATCTTTAGTTGTTTTTGGCTTTAGTGATGCAATTTCTTGAATTCCATCATCTTTCATAATCCAGTTACGTGGGCGATTAACACGTTGCGCTGTGTGCTCACGCCATCTACAAAGTGCTTTTATCAAGCTTAAATATTTTTTATCTTTGCTTTTTACTTTCATTTTTTGCCAGCATTCATCAGGATCAACATAATATAGCTTCGGATCATCTAGTTTTTCCATCTCTTCTTGAACCCAAGAAAGTCTACCTTTTGAGTTTAATTCATCTATCATTTTTAGATAAACACTTTGCAAATATGATACGTCAGAAAGAGCATATTCAATTTGCTCTTTCTCAAGTGGGCGACGCATCCAGTCGGTATAACGGGTGGATTTATCAAGCTTAACATCTTCATAATGTTCAACCAATTTGCCGTAGCTTATCGCTTCACCAAAACCAAGAAGTTTAGCTGCAATTTGACTATCAAATATATTTTTAGGAATTTCACCAAATAGATTGTAGAAAATTTCAACATCTTGACCGCAGGCATGAAAAATTTTGATGATACTTTCATCTTGAAGAAGATCATTTAACGGATTTAAATCAATATCAGTATCAACTGGGTCAATCGCGAATTCTTGACCTTCAAAACCAATTTGCACAAGGCCTAGCCCTGCATAATATGTTTTCTCACGAACAAATTCTGTATCAATTGTTACAAATTCTGAAGTTTTCATAACTTGTTTGATCTTCTTTTTCAGATCGGAGCTTTTTGTAATAACTTCCATGTGACTTCTATATTCATTAATGAATCAGCCAATTTTAAACATAAAAATTGCTTGATTTTCTAGGCAATATACAGAATAAGTGTGCGCTATCAATCATTTAAATTAAAGTAATATCATGCACGCATACAGAACCCACAATTGCAGCGAACTTAAAAAAGCTGATTCAGGCAACCAAGTTAAGCTATCTGGTTGGGTACATAGAAAGCGCGACCATGGTGGTGTATTATTTATTGATCTACGCGATCACTTTGGCATTACGCAACTTGTATTCCCTCTAGATGGCGCAATCAGCCCAGAGGAAGCGGATAAAATCCGTTATGAATCTGTAATTACTGTGGTAGGAAAAGTTGTTGAGCGTGATAGTTCAGCAGTGAACCCAAGCATGAAAACAGGTGAAATTGAAGTTGTAGTTGAAAGCCTAATGGGTGAATCTCTAGTGCAAGAAGAGCAACTGCCTGTTCAAGTAAACACTGATAAGGAATTTCCAGAACATGCGCGTTTAAAATATCGTTTCTTAGATTTACGTCGTGAAAAAATCCATGCGAATATAGTTCTACGTAGCCAAGTTATCAGCGAGATGCGTAGCTTTATGACTGGCAACGGCTTTATGGAATTCCAAACACCAATCTTAACAGCAAGCTCACCAGAAGGCGCGCGTGACTTTTTAGTTCCAAGCCGTTTGCACCCTGGTAAGTTTTATGCTTTACCACAAGCACCGCAACAATTTAAGCAACTGCTTATGGTAAGTGGTTTTGATAGATATTTCCAAATTGCACCTTGTTTCCGTGATGAAGATTCACGTGCAGATAGATCGCCAGGTGAATTTTATCAGCTAGATATGGAAATGAGCTTTGTTACTCAAGATGACGTTTTTGAAGCAGTTGAGCCATTAATGGTTCATTTGTTTGAAAAATATGGTGATAAACCTGTTGCGAACAAACCATTCCCGAAGATTCCATTTGAAGAATCTATGCTGAAATATGGCAATGATAAACCAGACCTTAGAAACCCGATTATAATTTCTGACGTTACAGAAGTTTTCCGTGGTTCATCATTCGGTATTTTTGCTGGCCAAGTTGATAAAGGCGCAAATGTTAGAGCTATCCCTGCGCCATCGGCTGGAACAAAAGGCCGTAGCTTTTTTGATAAGAAAAACGATCTTGCTCGTGAAATGGGTTATGCAGGCCTGGGTTATATCATTTTTGACGAAAACGGTGAAGGCAAAGGCCCTATTGCTAAAAACCTTGATGCTGATCGCGTTGCGCAACTTAAAGAAATTACAGGTGCTGGAGCAAATGATGGTATTTTCTTTGCTTGCGGTCAGGAATCAGTCGCAGCAAAACAGGCTGGTGAATTCCGTACTATTGTTGGTAAGGAATTAGAATTGATTGATGAAAGCAAGTTTGAATTCTGTTGGATAACTGACTTCCCTTATTATGAGCGTGACGAAGAAACTGGCAAAATAGAATTTTCTCACAATCCATTTTCAATGCCACAAGGCGGAATGGATGCATTGCTTGCTGCTGAAGGTGATGAAGAAAAACTACTTGCGATGAAAGCATTTCAATATGACATTGTGTGTGACGGAGTTGAGCTAAGCTCAGGTGCGATAAGAAACCATAAGCCAGAGCTTATGTATAAAGCTTTTGAAATTGCTGGTTACAATAAAGAAACTGTAGATTCTGAATTTGGCGGAATGATTCGTGCCTTCCAATATGGCGCGCCTCCACATGGCGGTATTGCACCGGGTGTTGATAGAATTGTGATGCTACTTGCGAACGAGCCAAACATCCGTGAAGTTATTGCCTTCCCTATGAACGGGCAGGCGGAAGACTTACTTATGAGTGCACCGAATACTGCTAGCGCTGAGCAACTTCGTGAGCTGAACATTCAACTAACGCCAAAAGCTAAAGAAATTTTGGCTAAAAAGGATGCGGGTGAAATTGATGATGGCAAAAAAACGGCATAGCTTTACTTTAGTTGAAATGCGAATCCGCAATCTTCATCTTGATTTGATACATTATATACGCCCGAATCATCATGGCAATCTGGCGATAAATAACCAGTATTTGCTGTTCCTCTAAAATAATATTGGGTGGTTATCTTACCAGTAATTGCATTACCATTATCAATTTTTTCATCAATATATTTAACAGTTTCTGGCAAATATACAGTTGAAGCACTAAAGTTACACGAACCGCCAACTATACACGTGGATGTTAGCTTTGAGAAATGTAAAAATAATGTACCATTTGTTCTTCTTGAAGAAAAAATATGATGCCCTCCTATAGGCACCTCATTTATAGTATCATTTTCACAAGCTTCTTCACTTGTGGTAGCAATGCTATATTTTAAATTAGGAGCAATTTCTGAGACTGCTAAATCAACATAAATTCTTCTTATATCTGATGTAAATTTATTATTACTTATATGACACATTCCGCCTCTTGCTCAATGCATTCATCAAAATCATCAGTGTTGCAGCCCGTTACGCTATTATCATTATTCGTGCCACAAGCGCTCCCAAAATAATCATATCCATCTTTCATCTTCCCTGGCCAACTACTATATTCAAGCTCAAAAGCTCTGACCGCCTTATCCATTTCTGTTATTATTTTTATCGTGCTCTGCCTATTAGCAGACTTGATCAGGCTCTGAGCACCGATAATACCACCAGTAATTAACCCTATAACTACAATGACTATTGCAAGCTCTACTAATGTGAAAGCAGAAGTTTTCATAGATGTCTTTTTATTTTTAAAACTGTTCTAAGCAGCTTTTTAGATCTTCAGTTAGTTTCCAACCGCATTTGCCATTTTCATCAGCTTCACATAGGCCGAGAGTTACGTAGCAACTATGCTCCTCTTTAAAAACGCAAGGTGACATTGAGGGTGATGCGGTATTGTTTTCCTCAACGCATTTTTCTCTATTACAACCAGCAATAATACACCCAACTTTTGTACCTTGTTGAGCCTCAGAATTCTCAACTATTTCTTTAATGTTTTCTTTATAGCCTTCATTTTTTTCAGGTGCATCTGACATTGAATTTGCGCTTAGACTAAAAAATCCTATGCATATAAATAAAAAGCCCGCGAGAAGAATGCGGGCTGTATCGGCTGAAATAGCCTTGGTATTATATTTGTTAGTATTTGAAAAAGATCTACGCAATTTCGTTATCAATCCATTCAGATATAGCTGATTTTGGAAGCGCGCCAACTTTAGTTGCAATCGCTTTACCCTTATCAAATAATATTAATGTTGGTATACCTCTAATTCCATGCTGTGTAGGAATTTCAGGGTTTTTATCAATATTAATTTTTACCACACTGATTTTATCAGCTTTTTCTTCAGAAATTTCATCCAGAATTGGAGCTATCTGTTTACAAGGACCACACCATTCCGCCCAAAAATCTACCAAAACTGGTTTATCAGAATTAAGAACATCTTGTTCAAATGTTTGATCTGTTGTTTCTTTTGCCATATATATCTCTTAGTTACTTTATGATATGATATTTAGGTAACTGATTTTAATAGTCAAGTTAAAACGGTTAGGTGTTTATTTGGATTTACAAAGAAAAATAATTGAAGAGATAAAATATAAAGGTTTCCTTACTATTGAGGACTTTATGAGAATTTGCCTTTTTGACTCCAATTTTGGCTATTATATAAAGAATCCAGCCGTTGGAAAACAGGGGGATTTCACCACTGCGCCAGAAATTAGTCAGATGTTTGGTGAGGTAATAGCCCTATATTTTGTGCAGGCGATTAAGGCTAATATGGAGTGTGAGTCAACAGATTATTATGAAATTCAAATTATTGAATTAGGCGCAGGCAATGGAACATTAATGAGGGATATTCTTCAAATATTTGAGAAATTTCCAGATATTTTTAAGCGCGTGTCATGTGTAATTATTGATGTTAATGAAACTTTAACAGAAAAGCAGAAGCAAATCCTTTACCAATATAGGGGAAAAGTATCATGGTATAAAGACTTTGAAATGATCGGAAACAAACCTTCGATAATATATGCTAATGAGTTTTTTGATGCGCTTCCAATATCCCAATTTGAAGTTTTAGGAGATGTTTGGTTGGAAAGAGTTGTTAAATTTGATGAATCACAGAAAAGTTTCTTTATATGTTTAGAAAAAACTAACAATTGCAGCAAACAAAGCTATCAAGCGGAAAAACTAGATAATGGTTCAATTTTAGAGGTAAACAATCAATCTGTAACAATAATGCACCAAATATTAGATTATTTGACGCTGAATAAGGGGGTTTTCCTCACTTTTGACTATGGATATTTAGAGCAACCATTTACTGATAGTTTACAGTCACTTAAAAATCATAAATATAATAATATTTTTGAAAATTTAGGTGATGCTGATTTAACAGCTTATGTAGATTTTGGTGAATTGGTAAAAATTGCTTATTCAAAAGGTTTTGAAAATATATATTTTTCAAACCAAGGCGATTTTTTAAAATCACTTGGAATCAAACAAAGAGCTGAGA
>CAYGRX010000038.1:10632-11216 GCA_964352365.1 uncultured Rickettsiales bacterium | reverse complement strand
ATGCTCGTATGGCAAGCAAAGCTTTGAAACCGTAGTAGTTGACGAAAATTGGCAGAATAAGGATTTAGGTAATTTAAACCAAGTTGACGAAGTCGATAATTTAAAAAACTGGTGGTCTAAGCTAGATGATAAAGATTTACATAAATTAATTGAAATTGCATTAGTTGATAGCCCAGACTTAAAAATTGCGAATGCAAGAATTTCAGAAGCAAGAGGGATCAGAAAAACTAATAAGTCTTTTTTATTCCCGCAAATTAGTGCTTCAGCTAACATAGGAAGAGAAAAATCAGCTTTTTCTGGCATTGTTGCAGATGCAAGTGAAGCAAGGTTTGATGCCTCTTATGAAATTGATATATGGGGAAAAAATAGAGATAATTTAGCCTCATCTGATTTTGCGGTTTTAGGTCTAGAAGAAAACTATAAAAGCGCAGAACTTATTATCATTGCTGAAATTGCTAGAGCCTATGTTGAATATAGGGAATTCGAGAAACAGGAGAATATAGCAATGAAGAATTTAAAGATTCAAGAAAGAACTTTAGAGCTAGTAAAAAAACGATATGAAATTGGAGAGTCTCCAAAGCTAG
>CAYGRX010000038.1:3379-10622 GCA_964352365.1 uncultured Rickettsiales bacterium | reverse complement strand
TCAATTCCTGAATTTGGAAGAGTAAAAAACAATAAAAGACTTGAGCTAACAGTTTTGACGGGAGTAATTCCTAGTGCAATAAGTCTAGTTTTAAATGATAGAAATAATGTTCCAGAATTTTCTTCTGAGCCAATTTTACTTTCACCTGCAAATGTTATTGCAAATAGACCAGATGTAAAATTTGCATCGTTAAATTTAGCCTCAAAAACTAAAATTGCACAATCCGTTACTGCAACTTTATTCCCAAGCTTAACCTTAAGTGGCTTTTATGGAATAGCGGATAATGCATTTGCAACTTCAGATACCATATGGAATATGGCAATTGGAACAGCTGTTAACCTAATTGATTTTGAGCGTATTGAAGGAAGAATAGATTCCGCAAGAGCATCTGAAGTAAAGGCTTTTGAAGAATATCGCAAAGCAATTTTATCAGCTGTTACTGATGTTGAAATGGCATTAAATGACTATAGCAAAATTAATGAAAGGCAAATCTCATTAAACAAAGCTTATAAAAATGCATTAAGCGCTTACGAAACTTCAAATAGATTATATAAGGAAGGAGAAATTTCTTTCATTGATGTTTTAGACTCTGAAAGAACTTTAAATGCTGCAGATTCCGCACTTATTGAAGCGCAATCCGCAAAAACAAAGTCAATAATTAGATTATATAAGGCTTTAGGCGTTAGGTAATTTGATAAAAACTTAAAGAATTTTATTTTACTTAATACTAATTTTAACATGGCAAATATATACTAAACTCACTACCCTTGCCTACTTCACTTTTGACATCTAAAAAGCCACCATGATTTTCAGCTATCTGACTAACAATAGAAAGTCCAAGCCCAGAGCCTCCAACTTTTCTACTTCTAGCCTTGTCCACTCGGTAAAATCTTTCAGTAAGTCTTGGAATTTCTTCCTTCTCAATTCCAATCCCATTATCCTTAACGGTTATTTTTATAAAAGTTTTTGCCTTGTTTTTGTTTTTCTTTTCTAAAATCTTGCCCAGCTTATTAACTTTTTTTATCAAAATACTAATTTTAGTTTTATCATCATTATACCTAATTGCATTACTAACAAGATTTTCTAAACCTCTAGTAATATCTGTTTCAACTATTTTTATTTTAGGTAAATTCTTTGAAACCTTTTGACTAATAACAATATCCCTTTCCTTTGAAATGCCTGACATATGCCTAGTTACAACAGATACAATTTCTTGAAAATCCGCAGGGATTTTAGCCTCTATCTCCTCACCTTCAAGCTTAGATAAAACTAACATTTCTTGAACTAATGTTTCTAGCCTGACCGATTGTTCAAAAATTATATCTAGAAATTTTGTTTCAGTTTCACTTCTTTCCCCCATTGATTGAATGGTTTCAGTAAAACCCTTAATACTCGCAAGAGGAGTTTTCATCTCATGGCTGGCATTTGCTACAAAATCTTTAAGTAGAGTTTGTGTTTTAATTTCCTTATCTAAACTTCTCTGTAGTTTAGTATTACTCATTTTCCAACTATTGTTTAAAACATCAATCTCTTTTGATAAATCTTCAACGTTATTTAGAAATGAAAGGCTTGGTTTTTTTGCCTCTTTATTAGAAGTTAGTTTACTAACATATGTTGTTAATTCCTGTAAATCCGCCATATATGGGTATATGAATAGCAAGGATAAAATTAATATACCAAAAAATAATGCGATGCCATAACCTGGCAGTAAAAAGCCATTAATAACAAATATAATTATAATTAAAAATGGTGCAAAATTTATAATTAAAGAGCCTTTTAATAGCTTTTTAAAAGGTATCTCAGCATCAAATTTATAAGTATCCTTATCTTGTTTTCTAAATTTCTTTTTCCCCAAAATTAACCCACCTTGATTAAATTAATAATAAATATATATTCTCACAAATAACAATAAATCTCAATAGATAGAAACAATGAATTACCGTGGCATGTACACCTTATACTTAAGAGAGGTTCTTCGCTTCCTTAAGGTTTATAACCAAACTCTTATAGGCCCCTTAATCAACTCACTGTTGTTTATTGCAGTGTTTTCACTTGCGCTTAAAGAGAGGGTTTCAGATATTGGTGGCGTACCATTGCAGCAATTTATTATCCCTGGCCTTGTTATGATGACAGTTTTACAAAATGCTTTTGCTAACACTTCATCTACGCTTACATTCGGCAAGGTGCTGGGCATTATAATTGACATTTTAATTCCACCACTTTCACCTAAGGAAATAACCATCGCAGTTAGTCTTGGTGGCATGACACGTGGAGTTCTCTCAGGCTTAGTAGTAGCAATTGCAGTTTATTTAATTAGCTTTTTTGTACCTTCGCTTGCATTCTCTATTTATGATTGGGGCTTAATGTTTTTCTATATTATTTTTGCCTCACTAACACTTTCACTAATTGGTATGGTAGCTGGTATTTATTCTGATTCATTTGACCAAATGTCTGCAATTACAAGTTATGTAATAACCCCTCTTTCTTTTCTTTCTGGAACATTCTATTCAATTAAAAACCTTCCTGAATTCTGGCAACAAGTGAATCACTTTAATCCATTCTTTTATATGATTGATGGATTTAGATACTCTTTCACTGGTCATAATGATGCTAGTTTGCAAACTGGTGCGATATATATTATTTGTTTGAATATAGCTTTATATGCAGTGGTCTACATAATGTTGAAAAAAGGCTATAGAATTAAGAGTTAACTAACTTCTTTTCTAGCGTTAAGGGCAGTTAATATAGTCCCCTCATCAAGATAGTCTAGCTCACCACCCAATGGAATCCCGTGAGCAATTCTAGTAATCCTCAAATTCTCAAAGCTTTCCCCTAAACTATTATTTAAATAATGAGCAGTAGTCTGCCCTTCAATTGTTGCGTTGGTTGCAATTATTACTTCTTTTGTTTCACCTTCTAAAATTCTTTCTTGCAGGATATCAACCCTCAAATCATCGGGACCAATACCATCAATTGCAGAAAGAACACCACCTAAAATGTGATAAACTCCGCCATATACTCCACCACGCTCCATTGCCCATAGGTCAGAAACATCTTCAACAACACAAATAGTAGTATGGTCACGTTTCTCATTCATACAAATTTCACATGGGGACGAAGTATCGTAATTTCCACATTTATGGCAGGTTAAAATATTTTCCGCAGTCGCCTGTAAACTATGCGAGAGCGGAATCATCAAATTATCTTTGTTTTTCAATAGATGAAGGGCTGTTCTTTTAGCTGAACGCTTACCTATTCCCGGTAATTTTGCAATATATGCAATTAGTCTTTCTAAGTCATTTTCCATGATAAGGAATATAGGCCTTTCAATAAGAACTCTCAAGCTAGAAATAAAAAAGTCCGAGGATATGATATATATGGGGGAGATATCCTCGGACTAGGGAGATAAGGGTGTAAAAGGGAATAATAATTCCCTATAGAGAAATAAATTTCTCAGAGAAAATTACTAAGCAATATTTCTCAGTTCCTCGAAGAGTTCAGTCACTTTTCGAAGTACATTTGTTGAAGCACTATATGCTTGCTGAGCGATAATTAAGCTCGTTAATTCGTTACCAATTTCCGCAGTAGACACTTCTAATGCAGAAGGTACAATTGTTCCGACACCAGCATCACCAACTTCACCAAGTGAAATTTCACCCGCTGCATTGTTAGATGAATATGCATTACCTGATTCAGGCGTTAAGCCATTTGGATTAGAAAATGTCGCGATAGGAAGCTTATAAACTCTTGACGTTAAGCTGTTATCAAAAATAGCTGTTACAAAACCTTGAGCATCAATGTCTAACGCTTGTAGTCTACCAGTTGGGAAACCATTTTGAGAAAGTTCGTCAACTGAGTTTTGACCTGCAAATTGCGACAATCCATCAGTTGTACCAATTTCACCTAGATCTAATGCAATAGATAAAGTATCCGCACCACCTGTTGGCGTAATAGTTATCTCATCAAAGCTTAGTGGTTTAATTAATAAGGTACCATCACCGCTAAATCTAATTTCACCAGATGCAACTAAACCATCGCTTCTGCCTGTTACTATTACATCATCAGGGTTAGCTGCAAACAGCTCAACACCCCAAGTTTGTCCACCAGTTGAAATAGATTCATCTGCAATCCTAACAAAAGCTAATCTTAAATCTAAACTTTCACCAAGGGATGTATAAACTGTTACAGTTTGTGAAATTGCAGGTATTATATTGCCTGATGCAATACTTTTATATGGCGCAATAGTTGAATCAGGGTCATAAGCAGCAGCTATTTCATTTGTATCAAGACCAAAACTTGTTAGTAGCTCATTACCTGCCAAACTATCAGAAAATATCAATGTGTCTGTCGGATCAACGTTACTTATATTCAACCTACTTCCCGTCAAAGTAGCTTTAAAATCACTTGTGCTATTAATTGATTGAGATAGTTGTGACAATGTAGAAAACACACTTGAAGAACCAACTACATCTGAGAAATTGAAATCAGAAACTAATGTTCCAGTACCCACATCTGCAAATACTATATTTTGGCCTATTGTCTCAGATGCAATATATAAAACATCATCACCACCAACCCTAGAAGTTAGTGTCGCATTATTATTTATTACAGTTGCTAGTTGAGCCAAGGTACTAAATTCATTTGAATCAAGGTTTGGATCTGAATTATAAGTGAATGTAACTGCATCATTACTACCAACTGTAATAGTGAAAGCATCACCATCAGTAAAGCCAGTCATGGCATCATTCGCATTACTTGCTCCACCAATCGCAGTAGCAGTAATATCATAACTTGTTGAAAAACCACCATAAATAAATGTTTCTTCGGAACCAGCTGCTGAGCTTATAATAAATTCAGTTCCTGATACAATATTTGCATCATTAGGAACAATAATACCAGTAGATGCATTATTGTTATTTAAAATATTAGCCGCAAAACTAATTGTATCAAAAGCACCAGCTTGAACTGCTTGATCGGCTTTTAAGTTAATTTTTGCGTTGATTTCTGTTGTTGGTGAAGCAGTCCCCGTAATAGTCGCAGTTGATACTGGCTCCAGAGAGTCTGTTTCTTGTTGGGCTGTAGTAAACTCGGTATTTTCAGGATCACCTGGTAAACGACCAGAAGAATCTAACGGCCACCCCATTAATTTATAACCAGCCTCATTAACCAAGTTACCACTTGAATCTGTTCTAAAAGAACCTGCTCTTGTGAAGAATAAGTTATCTGATACATTTTGAACTGCAAAGAAACCATTTCCTTGCAAGGCAAGATCTGTTCCAACACCAGTTGATTCAATTGCACCTTGCTCATCAATATTATTCCTTGAGCCCTGCAATACACCACCACCAATGTTACCTGTAACTAGAGTAGAGAAAGATACTGTGGTTGATTTAAAACCAGTTGTATCAAGGTTCGAAATGTTGTTTGAAATTGAGTTAACTGCTGCTGACTGAGCTGTTAAACTTGTTAATGACGCTGATAATGCTCCAAATAGTGACATGGCGTAACCTCCTATTAAATGTTATTACTAACTAAATTATTTAAATCTGACACTGCTGCCACGTTTTTCAATTCGATGTCCTTTCTGCCATCACCTGCTCCAATTGTTAAAATCGGCTCACTTGATCTTGAAAAATCTACACCTGTAACTGTACCTGAAACCATTGTTGATATATCATCAAAAGTACCATTGGTATTTTCACCAAAAATTCTTACATTATAATTACCAGGAACCACTGGCAAACCTTCAGAACTGCTACCATCCCAAAAAATAGAATGCTGACCTTTAATAGCCTCACCTTCTGTTTTATTTATTAATTTTCCTGCTTCGTCTCTTATCTCAATAGTTGTTTTTGAATAGGATTTATCTAGATTGTAAGTTATTTCATTTAGGCTAGAACCATCCGAATAAACTTCATCACTTAAATATTTCACATCTTTGTTAATGAATGTAGCCAATGATGATGCTTGAGAAGAATTGTTTGTAGCAATTAATGTTTCTAAATTAGAGTTAATATCAATTAACTGCTCCGAGCTATTAAGTTGTGCTAATTGTTCAGTCATTTGTGCTGTATCAAATGGTGCAGTAGGATCTTGGTTTTTTAACTGAGTCAAAAATAGCGATAAATATAATCTTGAATTATCTTCAAATAAGCTTTTTGATGCCGCAGCACTACTTCCTTTGCCTATGTTAAATGCGCTTCCTATTCCTTCCATAATTACTACCTCTTTCCCTTATTCCCTATCTTTTTATTACACTACTATATTAAGCATCCCTACTCCGCTCAAATCCCTGTAAAGAGCACCTGTGCTAGATATCGAAACATCTTTAATATTATCGTTAAGTTCTTGCTCTAAATTAAAGGCGATATCTCTTCCACTATCGTTAAACTTAAATCCATCACCGTTATTTCCTTGATTGCCACCACCTTGTTGTAGGTTGAAGCTCATTGAACTTGAATCGCTACTCATACCGTTATCATCCAATATTTTTTGAATTGAGCTAGAGTCATTTTTTAAAGACTCTAAAGTTTCAGGTTTTTCAGCTATAATTGCCAAAGTAACTTTGCCCTCTGCACTAGTTTCTAGTTTTATTTGCACTTTACCCATCGATGCTGGATCTAACTGAAGTTCGATTCCATCATTAGTTTTAGTGAAATTTACTATTCTGAAATTTCCATCTTGCTGAGTTTGTTGAAGGTTTTGGTTTTGTGCATATCTTGTATTTGCTTCTCTACCAAATTGATCAACCTTAGCAAATTGATCTGCGTTGTTTTTGTGCGAAACTAAGCTTTGCAAATTGTTAGAGTCATTTGACTGCTGTTTTTCAGCAAATGCATCAACTAACTTTAGATCGTTAGCTCCTTCTTTACCGCCAGTAATAGTTTTTGCTTGTCCGCCAACAACTTGGTTTTGTAAACCCAGTAATTCACTTTTGTTTGTAGCAAAGCTATTTTCAGTTGTTCTAACTGTGTTTTGTAAATTATCTTTGCCTAAGATTCTTTCATCTTCCTTAAGCCCTAAGTTTTTACTTAGTGGGCTTATTAGTCTTTCATCATCAACTTTAATAAGTTCTTGCTGAGTATTTAAGCTGATTTTGTTTAAAGATTGGTCTTCATTAACTAGAACCTTTTCACCATTAACACCGCTATTATTGTTTGTTAGTGGATTGGTTACATTATTAACTAATGGTTCTACTTGATCAGTATTTTGATTAGAGCTAACATTTTTACCTCCTAATATT
>CAYGRX010000038.1:927-3369 GCA_964352365.1 uncultured Rickettsiales bacterium | reverse complement strand
CCTAATATTTGTAAAATAATTTCTTTATTATCAGTTGCAACCTCACCTTCATTAAGTGATGTGATAGATTCTTGACCAGTTAAAGCTTGTTTAAGAAAGTCAGTAATTTCACCTTCAACTTCACTTGGGTTCACTAAGTCTAAAATTTCTTGTGGAATTGAACTAGCTAAGTCATCTAAATTAGCATTATTTAAAAATTCAGTGAAGTTACCTTGCGCCTGTTGCCCATTACCTAATATGGCCCCGATGCCATTAGCCGCTGCATTACCTGCAGTTCCTAATGCACCAGAAGCTAAATTTAATAATAATGAGTTCGCAAGCATAATATGTATTTAATAATTATATTTTTATTCTACAAAACTATAAGCTCTTAACGTGCCAAATTTAATTACCTATATAAAACAATAAGTTAATGTAAATAGGGGCAATAAATTCCTTGCAATAGCTAGCTTTGTGGCAAAATTTACTAGTTTTCGTGAAAAATCTGCATACTCTGCATAAATAAAGTTTTAGCTTGCAGTAATATATTATATACCTTATAAGGTTATTAATAATTTACCATGTGTGGATTTACAAAGGTGAGCATTGCTCGCCTTTTTTGTTGCTAATTTTTAAATTAAAACTTTCAAATGATTGAAGATAAAATTTTTAATAGAGTTGAAGAGGAAATTTCTCCACTTGGTTACAAGTTGGTTAAAGTTCGTCTAATATCTCACCCAAAAATGAAGACTCTTCAAATTATGGCGGAAAAAGGTGAGTATGAAAGTTTAGATATAAATGATTGCAAAACTATCAATAATCAAATTTCCGAAGTTTTTGAAGGTGAAGATTTAATCTCTGGTGAGTTTAATTTAGAAGTTTCATCACCTGGGCTAGAAAGACCTTTAATAGAAGCTAAAGATTATAAAAAGTTTGAAGGCTTTTTAATTAGTTTAAAAACACAAGCGCCAGTTGATGGCTCTAGAAAGTTTAAAGGACGTATAAAGTTGTTAGGTGATGACAAAATCATACTAAAAAATAATAAAGAAGAAGAGATATTAAATACTAGTTTTTCAGATATATATTCCGCAAAAATTGTTATCACGGATGATCTTCTAAAAACTAAAGGAAGAAGAAACTAACTTAACCAAGTACTAATATAAAAGGAGTAAATTATGGTTGCAGAATTTTCAATTACAGGTGGTTTAGAAATCATCCAAGTAGCAGAAGCAGTTGCTAGAGAAAAAAATCTTAGAAGAGACTCAGTAATTCTTGCATTACAAGAGGCAGTAGTTGCAGTTGCCCGTAAAAAATATGGTATGGACCTTGTTATCCATGCTGACATCAGTGAAAAAGACGGTAATATTAGAATATATCGTGACCTTGAAGTTGTTGAATTCGCTGAAGATCTTAACACACAAATAGATCTTGAACATGCCATTGAAGATAAATCAGATGCGAAGCTTGGAGATATGATATCACAAGAACTTCCACCAATTGATTTTGGTCGTGTAGCTGGCCAAACTTTCAAACAAGTTCTAATGCAAAAAATTAGAGAAGCTGAAAAAGAAAGAGAATATGAAGACTTCAAAGATAGAGTTGGAGAAATTGCAACTGGTGTTGTTGAGCGTGTTGAACGTAATGGTGATCTTGTCATCAACTTTGGAAAAACTGAAACTGTACTTCCACGTGATCAAATTATTCCTCGTGAAAGCTATCGTAAAGGTGATAGAATCCGTGCTTACATCGCTGATGTTCGCCGTGAGCTTAAAGGCCCACAAATATTCCTTTCACGTGTTTCCAATGAATTCTTAACTGCTTTATTTGAGCAAGAAGTTCCTGAAATTTATGATGGTCTAGTGAAAATTAACGGCGTTGCCCGTGACCCAGGTTCTCGTGCAAAAGTTGCAGTTTACTCTGAAGATCATGGCATTGATCCAGTTGGCTCATGTATCGGGCCTCGTGGTTCTCGTGTAACTACTGTTTACAACGAGCTTCAAGGTGAAAAAATTGACATTATCGAATGGTCTAGTGACCTAGCAACTTTAGCTGTAAATGCGATTGGTTCTAAAACTCGTGATTCAGTAGTTGAAGTTATCAAAATTGTTATTGATGAAGATAACCGCAAAGTTATTGCCGTTGTTCCTGATGATCAACTTTCACTTGCTATTGGTCGTCGCGGTCAAAATGTACGTCTTGCTTCTGAGCTTATTGGCTGGAATATTGACATACAATCTGAAAGTGAAGATGCACAAAGTTCTGTTGAAGAATTCCAAAGACTTTCAGTATTATTTGCTGAAGCACTTAACGTTGAAGAAGTTATTGGCCAGCTTTTAGCTTCTGAAGGTTTTAACAGCGTAAGTGAAATTGCTTATGTTGACCCTTCCGAACTTACTCAAATTGAAGGTTTTGAAGAAGATCTTGTAACTGAGCTCCAAAAACGTGCGGAAGATTATCTTGAGA
>CAYGRX010000038.1:462-917 GCA_964352365.1 uncultured Rickettsiales bacterium | reverse complement strand
TGATAATAATTCTAACGACTCCCAAGGATCAAAAGAGTTAACTTCTGTTAAAGATATTGACGGTGATTTGGCTGCAAAATTCATTAAGAATGGTGTTAAAAACATTGAAGACTTAGCTGAACTTTCAACTGATGAATTTAAAGATATCGTAGGCTCTGATTCTGAGTTTAATGATAAATCAATTGGCGAGATAATTATTAAAGCACGTGAAGATTCTGGCTGGTTTGATGAAGAAACTACTTCAGGTGAATCAAGCAAAGAAGAAAAAGCTACTGCTTAGTTTGGCTTATTAATATTATATAAAAGATATCATAACGATTTGATGTCAATTTTAGAGTTGAGAGTTTTATTTTTTTATGTATAAAACTCTTAACTTCTTAATAATTGGACGTTTCTAATTATTGTTTCATTTGGTTAAAAATATAAAACCAAACCTATATGCGCTCGTAGCTCAG
>CAYGRX010000038.1:0-452 GCA_964352365.1 uncultured Rickettsiales bacterium | reverse complement strand
CTTCTAATTAGTAGGTCGCAGGTTCGAATCCTGCCGAGCGCACCATTTTCCAATAAATTTAACAGCGAGAGCTTGCGTTCAACAGTACTTGGGTGCTCAATTGATAGGTTCAGATAAAAACAAATCTAAAAAAATTCCACCCCATATATCATTCCTCAATCTTTTGTAAAAAGTAATCAAAAATTTCTTCGTAAAGCTTATCTCCTAAAAGCTCATCTTCAACACCAGAGTCAATGTTAGGGTTGTCATTTACCTCAATTACATAAGGTATTTTATTTATTTCTTTTATATCCACGCCATAAAGACCATCACCTATTAATTTTGAAGCTTTTATTGCGATTTTTAGAACTTTTTCAGGAACATTTTCAATAGCCACACACTCCGAGTCCCCATCTTTCAGGCCTTTTGAAGTGTGCTTGTAGATTTGCCAATGTTTTTTAGCCATATAATAT
>CAYGRX010000037.1:8415-11552 GCA_964352365.1 uncultured Rickettsiales bacterium | reverse complement strand
TGCTTGACTTGATATAAGAAACTTTTGGTATTTCTAAATTATCATAAGTTTTTAACGCAGACAATGATTCAAACTCATCAACATTATTAAATTTTGAGAATTGAAGATTTTGATAATCAATAAAAAAATCCTTATCTTCAGTAAGTTTTTCTAAACTATTTTTGAGATCATAAGTTAAATAACCAAACCACGCATTTTTATATTTTTCATGATTAGTTGAAATTTTTTCTTCAAGAACCTCAAAATTATGCGAACTGATATGACTAGCCTTATCATAAGCAAGGATTGATTTGCCATCAGAATACGGCACACGCATTGAGGAATGGAGAAAACAAAAATCTTCACCAGACTCAGATAATTTTTTTAAACGTTTGAAGTTGTTATCCAATTGACTATATTTTTGTTTAAGCCTATAAATTTGCACTTATGATAAATACTGAAAACATAATTGAAAGGTCTAATTTAAAAAAGCAAATTTCTTTTTGGAGAATTTTTACTTTTGTAGTGATTGGGATTCTTTTAATATCCGCACTAGGCGGCTTAGGTGGAATCAAAAAAATAAATTCAATTTCAAGCCCTTATATCGCAAGAATTTCACTGGATGGAGTAATTTATCGTGACAAAGATAGGGAAGAAATTTTGGCTGAGCTAAAAGAAGATAAAAATGTCAAAGCAATTATCTTAAATGTAAATAGCCCTGGTGGAACAGCTGTTGGAGGCGAAACTATTTACCAAATTCTTAAAGATATAAACAAAACAAAACCTATAGCTACAGTTATGGGAAGCATGGCAACAAGCGCTGGATATATGATAACACTTGGAACTGAACAAGTTTTTGCACATAATGGCACAATTACTGGCTCTATCGGCGTTATAATGCAAATACCTAACTTCTCCGAAGCAGCTGATAAACTTGGTATAAGGTTTGACCATATAAAAACATCACCACTCAAAGGCTCCCCCTCACCTTTTGAAGAGAAAAATGAAGCGGCTTACAAGGTGATAGAAGATATGATGCAAGATTTTTATGGCTATTTTAAACAGCTAGTAAAAACTGAGCGCAAGCTAAACGAGGAAGATTTTAAATATGTTATTGATGGCAAGGTTCTTTCTGGCAAAGCAGCGCTTGAAAGAAACTTGATCGACCAAATAGGAACGGAGAAAGACGCCCTAAATTGGCTAATCGCAAACGGAAAGCTTAGTAAAGATATTGAAGTTGTTGATGTAGATTTATTTAAACCTCAAACTGCCTA
Organism: uncultured Rickettsiales bacterium; assembly: GCA_964352365.1. Lineage (GTDB taxonomy): Bacteria > Pseudomonadota > Alphaproteobacteria > Rickettsiales > UBA8987 > CAYGRX01. The sequence continues at coordinate 10,299 of CAYGRX010000037.1, read as the reverse complement.
CAGTAAATTTTTAGGAAGTTTTTTAGAAAAAATGGGAATAAATAATTTACTTCCAGAGAATTTCACTTATACAGGTTTATTATTATAAACTTTTTAGTAACTTTTTGAATTAGCTTAGTTAATTAGTTTTTTAAAATATAGAATAATACGAAAATGACGAAATCAGAACTTGTAAAATTAATGAAAGAAAAACATCCCGAGCTTCAATTAAAAGAAGCGGCGATGTTAGTTGAAATATTCTTTGAAATGATGAGCGATACTCTAAGCAATAACGGCAGAGTTGAAATTAGAGGCTTTGGAACTTTCTCACTCAGAACTAGAAAGCCAAGACAAGCTAGAAACCCAAGAACAGGCGAAAAAGTTGAAGTTGGCGAAAGAAATGCAGTTTACTTCAGAGCTGGAAAAGCTCTAAAAACTAAAATTAACGCCTAATAGTTTGAACTCCACAATTACAATAATCAAATAAATACCAATATTTATGAAGCTGATTAAAACATTAATTATTTTAAGCTTCTTTATATATTTCGTTGCATTTTCACTAGCTAATCCAATTTTAATTTCATTAAACCTACCATTCAGCGAACTAAAAGCTGATATTAATATAACATTATACTCCGTATTAGTTTTATTTATTGGAAGTATAATAGGTTTTCTCCTAAGAAAATCTAACCATAGAAATTACGCACTTACAGAAAAAAACCTTAAAGGTGAAGTTGACAAACTTAAAACTCAAAACAAAATCTATGAATCTGAATTAAAGATTCAAAACCAAATTGCCCAGCAAAAATTATAACCTCACCTAAAGACGTTGCAATACGGCATCAAAGTCTTTTCTATATTTACAACCAAGCCTTGCTATTGATATCACAAACTTTCAAGCTAAATAGTTTATAGTTATTGTTATTATAAATTAATTATCGAAGAGGCAAAATGGCTGATTTAGTAGGCAAGGCGAATTTAAATATAAAACTTAATAATGGCGAGCAGAAAAGCGTGGACCTTGATGTTTACGGCGGCACAAAAGGCCCTAACGTAATTGATGTCAGAAGTTTATATAAACAAGCTGGAGTTTTCACGCATGACCCTGGCTTTATGAGTACATCCTCTTGCGAATCTGCAATTACTTATATTGATGGCGAAAAAGGTATACTTCAGCATAGAGGCTACGACATTAAGGACTTGGTTGAAAATTGTAACTTTATGGAAGTTGTATATCTACTTTTCAATAGTGATTTACCAAATCAAAATGAAAAAGAAGCTTTTGAAAAGTCTGTTACCAACCACACTATGGTTCATGAGCAGTTAAAAACTTTATATAGTGGCTTCCCAAGAAGATCTCACCCTATGGCAATCTTAGTTGGTGCGGTTGCATCACTATCCGCATTCTATCATGATAGCTTAGACATAACAAACCCTGAAGAAAGAGAGTTAGCAGCGATTAGAATGGTAGCAAAGATGCCTACACTAACTGCAATGGCATACAAATATTCAATTGGTCAGCCATTTATTTATCCACAAAATGATTTGCCGTATGCAGATAACTTCCTGAATATGATGTTCTCAGTACCTGCAGAGAAGTATAATATCTCACCTGTACTTGCAAGAGCAATGGATAAGTTATTGATTTTGCACGCAGATCATGAGCAAAACGCCTCAACCTCAACAGTTAGACTTGCCAGCTCATCACAAGCGAACCCTTTTGCTTGTCTCGGTGCGGGAATTTCTTCACTTTGGGGGCCAGCACATGGTGGTGCTAATGAAGCAGTAATCAACATGCTTAAAGAAATTGGAACTGTGGATAGAATCCCTGAATTTATTAAACGCGCAAAAGACAAAAATGATCCATTCAGACTAATGGGCTTCGGACATAGAGTATATAAAAAC
>CAYGRX010000037.1:6762-8405 GCA_964352365.1 uncultured Rickettsiales bacterium | reverse complement strand
GAAATATTGCGAAGAAGTTCTTGATGAAGTTGGCGTAAAAGATAGCCAACTACTAAAAATAGCTTCTGAACTAGAAAAGATTGCACTTGAAGATGACTATTTTGTTCAAAGGAAACTATTCCCTAACGTAGATTTCTATTCAGGTATTATTTATGAAGCAATGAAAATTCCTACACAAATTTTCACTGGTTTATTTGCAATGGCAAGAACAGCTGGATGGGTAGCTCAATGGCAAGAAATGCTTGAAGATCCAGACCAAAAAATTGGCAGACCTAGACAGCTATATATAGGAACGCAAGAAAGGAAAGTTGTTCCAATTTCAAAGAGATAATGGTTTAATAAAATATGCATAATAAGCAACCCTACATACTAATTGTTGAAGATGAAGAGCCTATATCAATATTGATACAATTTAATTTGGAGGCAGCAGGCTATGAAACTGCTCAAGCCTATGATGGAGAAACAGCCCTAGAAATGATAGATTCTAGAACGCCAGACTTAATTGTTCTCGACTGGATGATGCCAAAAATGGACGGCCTAGAAGTCATCAAAGACTTGAAACAATATGATGAGACAAAAAATATCCCCATTATAATGCTAACGGCTCGCGGCGAAGAAGAAGATAAGCTAAAAGGGTTCAACCATGGAGCTGACGATTATTTAACCAAGCCATTCTCACCAAAGGAGCTTGTAGCTAGGATAAAAAGTGTTTTAACACGCGCAAAACCACAATTAGTTGCACAAGAAATCTCATATAAAATATTTATAGTTGATAATAGAAGAAAAGCGATTCTTGCAGCTGGTAAAAGTTTAAAACTTTCCCCTACGGAATATGATTTGCTAGAATATTTAATTATAAACTCTGAAAAATGTTGTTCTCGTGACTCAATTATCCGTAATGTTTGGAATGATGAGGAAATTGAAGGGCGCGCGGTTGATGTTTCAATACGCCGTGTTCGCTCAGCTATTGAAAAAGTCTCACCAGAAGCAGCATCAATGCTAAAAACAGTGCGCGGCAAAGGATATATTATTGAAGCCTAGATGAAATGATTTTGTCAAAGTTAGACTTAAAGCTAGAATTAAGAACAGCATCTTTAATTTTTACCTTTGACTCACTAGCTTAATGATTATGTTTATTTCTTAAAGCTATTTTCCCCTTGCTATACTAGCAAAAACCACCTATATAAGCCGTTCAAATTAAAAAAGACGTTAATTAAAGAGGCATATAATGGTTAAATCAGCAAATTTGGGATTCCCAAGAATAGGCGCATTTAGAGAGCTAAAAAAAGCAGTTGAATCTTATTGGAAAGGCGAAAAGTCTGAGCAAGAATTGCAAAATGCAGCAGCTGAAATCCGTAAAACAAACTGGGAACTTCAAAAAAATGCTGGAATTAATATCATCCCTTCAAATGACTTCTCATTCTATGATCAAATTCTAGATCATATTGCTCTTTTCGGCGCTGTACCAGAAAGATATGAATGGAAAGGCGGCAATGTAGATTTAACTACCTACTTCGCAATGGCTCGTGGCCGTCAAACTGATGGGCAAGATGTTGTAGCAATGGAAATGACTAAATGGTTTGACACAAACTATCACTATATTGTTCCTGAATTATACAAAAACACTGAGTTCAAACTTTCTT
>CAYGRX010000037.1:0-6752 GCA_964352365.1 uncultured Rickettsiales bacterium | reverse complement strand
CAATATAATGAGGCAAAAGCTTTAGGCGTTGAAACTAGACCAGTTCTAGTTGGCCCAGTTACTTTCTTGAAGCTTGGTAAAGCTAGAGAAGAAGGCGTTAAAAACTTAGACTTCCTAGATTCACTACTTCCTGTCTATGTTGAAGTTTTGAAAAAATTAGAAAGCCTAGGCGCTAAAGAAATTCAAATTGATGAACCGTTCTTAACTCTTGATTTAACTCAAGATGACAAAATAGCTTACGAAAAAGCTTTCAAGAAAATTTCAGAAGAAACTAACATTGAAATTACTGTAGCAACTTATTTTGATGGCTTGAGAGATAATTTAGAGCTTGCAACTAGCTTACCTGTTTCTGCACTTCATATTGATTTAGTTAGAAATGCTGGCCAGTTACAAAATGTATTATCTGAACTTCCAGAAGATAAAAAACTTTCAATTGGTATTGTTGATGGCAGAAATATCTGGAAAAATGACTTTGCTAACTCAGCTAGATTCATTGAACAAGCTGTAAAAGCTTTAGGCGAAAATAGAGTTATTATTGCGCCAAGTTGTTCACTTCTTCACACTCCTGTTGATTTAAACAACGAAACAAAGCTTAACAGTGAAATTAAAAACTGGATGGCTTATGCAACTCAAAAAATTGAAGAAGTTGCTATTTTAACAAAATTTGCTAACGAAGGTGCTGATGCTGTTGAAGCTGAATTTGCTGAAAATAAAATTCATCAAGATAGCAGAAAAACATCAAGCTTGATTCATAATGAAGCAGTTAAATCACGCGTTGCAAATATCACTGATAAAGATGGCAGAAGAGATTCTAACTTTGAAGCAAGAATTAAAATCCAAGATGAGAAATTTGGTTTGCCACTTCTTCCAACTACAACTATCGGCTCTTTCCCGCAAACTAACGATGTTCGTTTAGCTCGTAGAAAGTTCAAAAATGGTGAAATTGACCGTGCTGAATATGATAAGTTTTTAGAAGAAAAAACTATTGAGTGCGTTAAGTACCAAGATGAAATTGGTATTGATGTTCCTGTTCATGGTGAATATGAACGTAATGACATGGTAGAGTATTTTGGTGAAAAACTAGATGGTTTTGCATTCTCGCAAAATGGTTGGGTTCAATCATACGGCTCAAGATGTGTTAAACCACCAGTTATTTTTGGTGATATTTCACGCCCTGAACCTATGACAGTTAGATGGTCTAAATTTGCACAAGATCATACAAACAACTTCATGAAAGGTATGTTAACTGGCCCTGTAACAATACTTCAATGGTCTTTTGTAAGAAATGATCAACCAAGAGAAACAACTTGTAAGCAAATTGCCTTTGCAATTCGTGATGAAGTTAAAGATCTTGAAACCGCTGGAATTGAAATCATTCAAATTGATGAGCCAGCTATTCGTGAAGGTCTACCACTAAGAAATGAAGACAAAAAAGTTTACTTAAACTGGGCTGTTGAGTCTTTCAGAATTTCATCTAGTGGAATTAATGATTCAACTCAAATTCACACTCATATGTGTTACTCTGAATTTAATGACATTATGGACTCAATTGCCGATATGGACGCAGATGTTATTTCAATTGAAACTAGCCGTTCAGCTATGGAATTATTGGATGCATTTGTTGAATTTGAATATCCAAACCAAATTGGACCTGGTGTTTATGATATTCATAGCCCACGTATTCCAAAAGCAAGTGAAATGGAATATCTTTTAGATAAAGCTTTAAAAGTTTTAGACCCTAAACAAGTTTGGGTTAACCCTGACTGCGGTTTAAAAACTCGTGGCTGGACTGAAACAAAAGGCGCTTTAGAAGAAATGGTTAAAGCTACTAAGAATGTAAGAAACAAACTTGCATCAGAAAATAAAGTTGCTTAATTAAGTAATTGATATTTAAAGAGTTTAAACTCTAATTATAAAGCCTCTGGGATTAATTTCTCCGAGGCTTTTTTGTACATATGTAAAAATATTGTCACCTCCTGAATCCCGAAGGGATTCTAAGACGATTTAGATACCCTTAGAATTTTAAAACATAAATCTTGTAAAATTAGCGAAACACTATTAATAAAAATTATATAGCAAGCTTATTATTTTTATAATGTGTTTTCAGGGTATGACACCGAAAAATTTTAGAGAAAATAAACCACCCTATAACCAAGGCTTTTCGTTGGCTAACTTTTGCTCAAATGTTGTGATGTGAGATTCTTTTTCAAGAGTTAAGCCAATATCATCCAAGCCATTTAGCAAACATTTTTTGCGGAATGGGTCTATATCGAAGTTAATCGCCATATCACCAGCGGGGTTGATTTCTTGCACAGCTAAATCGACAGTGAATTTATTTGCAGGGTTTTTCGCATACCCTATCAATTGATCAACCTGCTGATGCCCTAACCTGATAGGTAAAATGCCATTTTTAAAGCAGTTATTATAAAATATATCCGCAAAACTTGGCGCTATGATACAACGAATGCCAAAATCTAAAATAGCCCACGGAGCATGCTCACGCGATGAACCACAACCAAAATTATCACCCGCAATTAAAATTTCAGCTTTACGGTATTCAGGTTTATTCAAAACAAACTCAGGCTTTTCAGTACCATCTTGATTGTAACGCATTTCATCAAATAGATTCACGCCCAAACCAGTTCTTTTAATAGTCTTTAAAAACTGCTTCGGGATAATCATATCCGTATCAACATTAATCATATTTAAAGGCGCTGCACGCCCTGTCAATTTTGTGAATTCTTGCATATTATTTTCCTATAAAAGTTACTACTTCTTTATTTATATTTAAATCTTTTCTCATACTAGAAACTAAATTATGAAAAGCTTTGTTTCTTAACTCCCTTTTTTTAGGGGAGTTAGTATCTACTATATCTTTTGTATATTTTATAACCTCAGAGCTACCCACTAATGATATTCTAGTCTGCCAAAAAGCATATAATTTTGAATTTTCATCAGAAGGATCAACTGCAGCCCTTTGTAATGAGTCTAATAAACCTAAATATGCTTCCTTTTTTTCTAGCGTAATAAATTTTCTGTCTTCGAAAGAAGTACTTAAAAAATGTTTTACAATTACAGTAATCAAGGAGCCCAAACCTATAGCTCCTAAGATAGAAATCAAATAATTTAATTCCATCATATAAATTCTCTTATATCTGCCAACTTGCCTTTTAAACCTGAAGCAGCAGCCATTGCTGGGCTCATAAGGTGAGTTCTACCCCCCCTACCCTGACGACCTTCAAAGTTACGGTTTGAAGTTGAGGCACAACGCTCCCCATCTTCAAGCCTATCCGCGTTCATAGCCAAGCACATGGAGCAACCTGGGTCACGCCATTCAAAACCTGCGGCTAAAATTATTTTATCCAAACCTTCATCTTCAGCTTGTTTTTTTACTAAGCCAGAACCAGGAACAACCATTGCCAATATTACGTTTTCAGCTTTTTGCTTACCCGCTACAACTTTTGCGACCTCACGAATATCTTCAATTCTCGCATTAGTGCATGAACCGATAAATACTTTATCAATCTTTACTTCCTGCAAAGGTTGCCCCTCTTTCAAGCCCATATAAGCGATCGAACGCGCCCATGCAGTTTGCTGATCGCCATCCTTAGCATCTGACAAGAAAGGAACTTTACCAGTAATTGGCATAACATCTTGCGGACTAGTGCCCCAAGTTATTGTTGGCTCAATATTTGCTCCATTTAAAACGATTTCTTTATCGTATTTTGCACCTTTATCAGAAGGAAGTGTTTTCCAATATTCAATTGCTCTATCCAAATTAATGCCACTAGGCGCCATTGGACGACCTTTAATATATTCAAACGTAGTTTCATCAGGTGCAACCAAACCAGCCCTTGCACCAGCTTCAATACTCATATTACACATGGTCATACGCCCTTCCATAGAAAGCTTTTCAATTGCCTCTCCTGCAAACTCCAAAACATAACCAGTACCACCAGAAGTACCGATTTTACCGATTATTGCCAACATAATATCTTTAGCGGTTATAAACGGTGAAACCTTACCATCAACCGTGATACGCATAGTTTTTGCTTTTTTCTGTATCAATGTTTGAGTCGCCAAAACATGCTCAACCTCTGAAGTTCCAATACCAAATGCCAAAGAGCCAAATGCCCCGTGAGTTGATGTGTGAGAGTCTCCACAAACGATGGTCATACCAGGCAAGGTAAAGCCTTGCTCAGGCCCAACAATGTGAACAATGCCTTGGCGAGTATCATCCAAAGGAAAATATTGAATGCCGAACTCTTCAGTATTTTTTCCCAAAGTTTCCACCTGAATACGTGAAGTTTCGTCTTTTATGCCTTCACTTCGATTTGTAGTAGGTACGTTATGATCTGCAACAGCAAGGGTTTTGTGTGGCGCGCGCACCTTTCTACCTGCTATACGCAAACCCTCAAATGCTTGAGGTGAAGTAACCTCATGCACCAAGTGCCTATCAATGTAAATAAGGCTAGATTCCTCATCGTCAGAATGCACTAAATGGCTCTCCCAAATTTTATCGTATAATGTTTTTTTATTCGCTTCTGTCATTTTATTAACTCAGATTTATATATTAAATATATATAGTAAATTATTGCTATTTGGCAAATTATGAATGAATTAGAACTTAAAAACTTTCTATTATTTAATCTTGTTAACCTTTTATTAAAGTTATTGTGTTTTAATTAAATAAAACACAGGCGCATTATTTTAATGAATTACGAATATGAAAGACAAAAACTAGCCAATAAATACGCAAACTATTTAGAAAGTAGATTTGAGAAATACCATATAAATGATTTAAAAGATTATGTTGAGGAAAACCCGCTCTATAGAGATATTGAAGGCATACTGCTTTTACGAAGATATAGGCAAGTCAATAAAGCGATAGAAAATCTTAATATTGTACTAAGCAAAAATTCGCAATTTAGTGAAAGAGAGAAATCTTACGCACAAAAAGTAGCCATCAAAGCACTAAGATATGCCTATATAGAAAATGAAGAGATATCCATAAAAGAAATCTTACCCAAGGAGGCTAGAAACCTAAGTATGGCAGATTATATTTAAGATTATGGATATGTAAGAAATCAGCTTAAAAAACAAATACCGATAATAGAAAAAAGTTTAAAAAATTTACCAGTCATTACCACAAATTTTCGTATCAAACAAAATTCTACAAATGGCGGAAGATGCCAGAGAAGCTATGAATCACTTAGTTCCAGATAGAAGGGAAACAACTGAGGATATAAAAAGGTTTGTTTCTAGCTTAGAAAAAAAGAAACCTAGTATGCGAGTAATACCAAACAAAGTTAAAAAAGCCCTCCGAGATATAGATGGCGATTTGCCCACTCATCAATAAAAAGCCGACCAGAACACAAAAGTGTTAGAAATCGGCTTTAAAGAATTATATATTCTATGATCAACAAACTAATGTAAAACCACTGAATTAGTATTTATTTTGACTCTTCTTTCTTTGCTTCAGCTTTAGCTGCTTGTCTATCTTTTTTAGAAGTGAAGTCCATTTTCTCTTTAATTCTTGCAGCCTTACCAGAAAGTTCACGCATGTAGTATAATTTAGCACGACGAACTACACCTTTACGAACCACTTCAATAGACTCAATTTTAGGGCTATAGAGTGGGAATACACGTTCAATACCTTCACCATTAGAAACTTTTCTAACTGTGAATGAACTATTAATACCATTATTTTTACGAGCAATACAAACGCCTTGATATGCTTGCACACGCTCTTTACTTCCTTCAACAATACGGTAATTTACTTTTAAGGTATCACCAGCACGGAACTTAGGAACAGCCTTACCTTCAGTTGCGCTTTCAAAATATTTAGCTTCAAATTTTTGTAAATCGTTCATGTTACTCTCCATTAATCCTTATTCATATTGTCACTAATATATTTAGACCATAAATCTGGCCTTCTAATATTTGTAATCTCTTCGGCCTTTTCTAATCGCCACTTATCAATTTCTTTATGATTACCTGATTTTAAAACATCAGGAACCTTAACTCCACCCCACTCTTCTGGCCTTGTATATAAAGGATATTCAAGCAAATTCTCAAATTTTCCAGACGCGAAACTTTCTTCCGCATGCGTTTGGGAGTTGCCTATTACACCATCTAATTTACGAATGCAAGCATCAATTATAACAAAAGCTGCAATTTCCCCACCTGAGAGGATAAAATCTCCAATTGATACCTCTTCAATATCATATTTATCAATAACGCGCTGATCAACCCCTTCATATCGACCACATAAAATTGTTAAGTTATCCAACTCACAAAACTCTTCAATTTTCCTCTGGGTTAAAACTTTTCCACGCGGTGACGGATATATAATTCGCTTCTTTAGCTTTTTATTATGGGCTTTATTTTCAATTTCTAGCGAATCAATTGCTTTTGATAAAACATCCGCACGCATAACCATTCCAGCACCACCTCCATAAGGCGAGTCATCAACTGATTTATGGGTAGTTGATTGTTCTGCAAAATCTCGGATATTAACCGTATCAAACGACCATAAATTTTTCTCAAGCGCTTTCCCCGCTAGTGAATGGCCTAAATTCCCCGGAAACATTTCTGGGAAGATGGTAAGTATATCAAACTTCACACCAATATTTTCCTAGTTACCTAGGTAAACATCAGTAATTTTATTTAATAGGTCAAGTGCTTCACCTCTAGGACGCTGGAATGTATTACGGCCAATAATTGAGCCATTACCACCACCATCACGAATT
>CAYGRX010000036.1:0-11558 GCA_964352365.1 uncultured Rickettsiales bacterium | reverse complement strand
CATCTATTCCGCTGTAGAAGGTTTTTTCTAAAAACCCTGATAACACACCGAGAATAACTAGCGTAAAGGAAATAATGTTAGCTTTGACAAATTTCATCTTCTGATTCTTTGTTTTTTAGATTCTGTATAGATAAATATTTGAATATATAGCACGAAATAAAGGAAAATAGCATCAAGGTATAGTGTTTTTCTTCATAGAAAACTATTAGCGGTAGTGGCATAAGGCTTCCTAGAACTCCGAAAGAAAATTTATTCAATTTATAAACAAATTCATCGATAATTAAAATTATACAGAATTGAATAATAGAAAGAAATGGAACTACAAACATTCCCTTTAATGAAAGAAATAGTACTATTGGCCCCTGAGATAAAGCTTTTTCAAATGTATCCACCCCTTGATCATAAGATACTGCCATAACTCCAAATATATAACAACATATTAGATAATTCTTAACAGTGTATCCTTGAGAGTTACCATTCATTAAAAATCCATATATCTTATTTAACTAAAAATCGACTGCTTTTCCATCTAGGCTCCAGTCACCGTGCTTTATAGTTCCCTTTTTCCCGCCACCAAATTCTTTGGTTTTATCTAGAATTTCTTGCAATTCTTCATCATTTTTGGGGTGAGGAACTTCATCTTTTTTCGGGTTGATTACACCCTTGTCATCATCTTTATCTTTCATTTTCCTCTCCTGAAATTAGCCTCTTAATGCATCAATATTCTTTTTATATTCCTCAACTGTACCACCACCCTTACCAAAAACTGCACTACCTGCAACAATTGTATCTGCGCCTGCTTCAAGAACTGCGTCTATTGTTTCAGCATTAACGCCGCCATCAACTTGCAGCATACATTCATGCCCTGCCGTGTCTATCATTTCACGTAAAATTTCGATCTTATCCAAGCAATATGGAATAAATTTTTGACCGCCAAAACCAGGGTTTACGCTCATAATTAGAATTAAATCAACTTCACCAATTATATCGGCTAAAAGTTCAACAGGTGTACTTGGTACGATGCTAATGCCAGCTTTACAACCAGCTGCCTTTATTTGATTTATGACTCTATCCAAATGCACGCATGCTTCCTGATGAACGGTGATAATATCACTTCCAGCTTCTGCAAATTCTTGTATCAAGTTTTGCGGATTTTCTATCATCAAATGCGTGTCAAATGGTAACTTTGTTTTGTTTCTTATCGCCTTCACAATTAATGGGCCAATTGTAAGGTTTGGCACAAATGCTCCATCCATTACGTCAATATGAACCATATCTGCGCCAGCTTTATCTATTGCTTCAATTTCCGTGCCTAGATTAGCGAAATCAGCTGATAAAATTGATGGGCAAATTTTTATTTTATTTGTCATGTTTTTATATTTCAATTTATATTGAAAATAAGAGTATTTAGGGCTTTTACAAGGATATTTTTTGGATTATATATTTCATATGTCTCAATCATTCGAACAAAAATTATTAAGTCTAAACCCATCTCAAATTCAAGCAGTTACCTCAACTGAGGGGCCGCTTTTAGTTTTGGCCGGTGCTGGTACGGGTAAAACTAGTGTCTTAACTTCCCGCATTGCATATATTCTACATGAAGGTTTGGCGTTCCCTTCGCAAATATTGTCTGTAACATTCACAAATAAAGCTGCACGCGAGATGGAAACACGTATCCACTCCATGGTGGGAGATGCTTCTGCGGGTTTGTGGCTTGGCACTTTTCACTCAATTTGCTTAAAGATGATTCGCAAGCATGCAGAACGTTTAGATCTAGACTCAAATTTTGCTATAATTAACTCTGATGATCAACTTCGTTTAATTAAAACAGTTATGAAGGAGATGAACATTGATGAGAAAAAGTGGAACCCGAAAGTTATAACGGCGCAAATCAACCGCTGGAAAGATAGGGCATTAGAGCCAAATGAGGTCGTTGATGGTGATATGTTTGGCAAGGTCTATGAGGTATATTACGCTCGTTGTAAAACTCTAAATGTTGTTGATTTTGGGGATTTAATGCTGAAAGCAATCAAGTTGCTTAAAAATAATCCAGACGTCTTACAGGAATATCAAAAGCGTTTTAAATATATTTTAGTTGATGAGTATCAAGATACTAATGTGGCGCAATATTTATGGCTTCGCTTGCTTGCTCAAGGCAGCCACAACATTTGCTGTGTTGGCGATGATGACCAATCAATATACGGTTGGCGTGGTGCTGAAGTTGGTAATATCCTTCGTTTTGAAAAAGATTTTCCAGAAGCTGAAACAGTTAGGTTGGAAATAAATTACCGCTCAACACAACAAATATTGAACGCGGCGGATAAGCTAATAGCTAATAATGATAACCGTTTGGGAAAAACCCTAAAAGCGAACAACGGAGACGGCAATAAGGTCAAGTTAGTTTCTATATGGGATGATAGGGGCGAGGCAAAGTATATTGCGAATGAAATTGAAGCTTTGCAACAAGTTCACAGTTGTAAACTAGATGATATGGCAATCTTGGTGCGTGCTGGGCACCAAACTCGTTCTTTTGAGGAATGTTTTGTGCGTAATTCTATTCCTTATAGAATCATAGGTGGGCTTCGTTTCTATGAGCGTATGGAAATTCGTGATGCAATTTCATATATTCGTTCAATAATTCAACCTTCTAATGATCTTGCTCTGGAGCGAATAATTAATGTTCCAAAACGAGGCATTGGTGGCAAAACCCTTGATGAGATTAGAGCAGAGGCCAGAAGCCAAGAAATAACTTTGAATCAAGCGATTCGAGGTATGTTAATATCAAAATCACTAAAACCAAAAATAGCTAATACACTGCAAGATCTTTTCAACAAATTTGAAAGTTGGAATGATGCATTTGAAAGTGGAAAAAACCATGTTGATGTTGTGGAGCAAATTCTTGATGAATCTGGCTACTATAAAATGTGGGAAGATGAAAAAACTGTTGAGGCAAAAGGTAGGTTAGAAAACCTTAAAGAACTACTTTCCGCGCTTACAAACTTTAGAGATATTGAAGAATTTTTAGAGCATGTAAGCTTAGTTGCAGATGCTGACGATAGACCTCTGGAAGATATGGTTTCAATCATGACAATTCACGGTGCGAAAGGTTTAGAATTTGAAAATGTCTTTCTGCCAGGTTGGGAGGAGGGGCTTTTCCCATCGCAACAAACTATGGATGAAAATGGTAAGGAAGGCTTGGAAGAAGAGCGCCGTCTTGCATATGTCGCAATTACTCGCGCTAAGAAAAGATTGCAAATTTCTTTTGCATCTTCACGAATGGTTTTCGGCAATATAATTTCTTCAATTCCCTCCAGATTTGTGGATGAGCTTGATCCATCTTCCGTTGAGGCTGTTAATACAGCTGGCCAAGGTGCAAAATTTAATGGTACAAAAAGTAGGTTTGGCAATCAATCTAGCGAGAAACCTTTTAATCTTCGTTTTAAAGATAAGGGAAGTGCTAGTTTTGAGGCTCCATCAGCGGCAAATGGCTTTAAGGCAAATGTTGCTAAAAAAGAAAGCAAGTTTTCTGTTGGTGATAAAGTTACTCATAAAAGCTTCGGGGTAGGGCGAGTTCTCAATGTAAAAGGTAAGCATCTGCAAATAGTTTTTGAAAAATCAGCTATTAAAACCTTGCTTGATGAATTTGTAGAAGCAGCTTAGCTTAATCTAAAAACTTTCTTTTCTTCTATAGTCATCCAATTCATCAACTGTGGAATGTTCAGCAATTCCATATTCCTTCATTTTTCTGTATAAAGTGGATCTACCAATGTCCAAAATTTTTGAAACCTTTGAAATATTCCAATTATAATATTCCAAGGCGCTTTCAATTATCCCCTTTTCATATTCGGAAATTGTTTTAAAATTTGATTTGTTAGAATCGAAAAACTTAACATCATCATATTCATTGGCTTGTCCAGAGTCTTTATTAGAGGTTAGGCCTTTTAGTATTAAATCAAAATTATCTATATTAAGCTTTTTATTATCAGATAAAATTATTGCTCTATATAAGGTGTTTTCTAGCTGTCTAACATTTCCTGGCCACCTATAACTTTGCAATAAAGGTATTATATTTTCGTCATAATCGTGAATTGATAAATTTTCCTTAATACAAATTTTTTCAATAAAATGTTTTATTAACGGCTCAATATCTTCAACTCTCTTTCTAAGAGGTGGGATATCAAGGGTTAGAGTGTTTATTCTATAATATAAATCTTCTCTAAAACTTCCATCTTCAACCGCCTTTTCTAAATTTTTATTAGTTGCTGAAACTATTCTAACATTAACATCATGCGTATTGCTTGAACCAACTGGCTCAATTTCATAATTTTGAAGAACTCTTAATAATTTCGCCTGAATTTCTAGAGGTAGTTCACCAATTTCATCTAAAAAGATTGTACCCTCATTAGCTTCCCTAAATTTTCCTATTGAGCTATTTACAGCGCCAGTAAAGGCTCCTTTTTCATGGCCAAACAAAGTGCTTTCAACTAGGTTGGTTGGTATTGCAGCGCAGTTTATAGCAACAAACGGCTTAGAGCTTCTAATACTTTCATTATGGATAGATCTTGCAAATAACTCTTTTCCAACTCCATTTTCACCTGAAAGTAAAACTGGTATGCTTGAGCTAGCAGCTTTATTAGCATGCCCCACCGTTTTTTCTAAGCCAGTTGTACTGCCAATAATGTCAATAAACTTAAAGTTATTATTAGAAACTTTTTCTAGCTTATTAATACGTTTTTTAAGTGTTGTTAATGTTCTAGCATTTTCAATGCTTAGCTTCATTCTTTCGGGGCCATCTTGTTTTTCAATGAAGTCAACAGCTCCCCTTTTTACAGCATCAACAGCCTTGTTAATATCGCCAAATGCTGTGTTGATTATAACTGCTATATCCGGATGCTTAGAGGTTAAAAAATCTAAAACATCAAGCCCATCCATCTCCTCCATAGATAGGTCTAATATAACCATATTAATGTGATTATATTTTCCATTGGAGAAATTTTTAATAGCATTTTTGGGACTCGTTTCAGTTGATACAATAAAACCAAGAAATTTTTCAATTGTTAGTTGGATAGTTTTGCACTGAAACGGGTCATCATCTATAACGAGCAAGTGGTATGACATAAAAAGCAATCTTGAATAAAATTTCTAAACACAACCTTGGGTTTATCTTATTCAATTATAAATTTATGTATATAAAAAAAACCTTTTTTTTCTAAAAACTAAATTTTTTTGAAATAGTGTGACTTTTAAAATATCTTATATCTGGAAGATAGAAATGCACTCTTTAGTACCATTAAGTAATTTATATTCGCCAGCAACTAGACATTCTCCCTCTGTAGTCTCTCGGCTAATAATATTTCCTGTTGAAGGCATTCCATCGTCAATAATAAGGTCTAGTTTATAAGCCTCGGAAGGTGACAAAACTGCATTATTTGCGACTCCAGATGTTCCATTGGTAACAGCGAAAATAATTACATTATTTACTAAATCTTCATCAAAATTAAAATAATAGACACTATTTTCAAACAAACCTTTAGGTACATTAAAGCCAGCTTTTAACACCCCAATTTGGCCTTCTGGCCAGTCCCCTAAAAATCCAGTTTCCTTGATGAGTTTTGATAATTGTAGATGTTGCCAAGCAAGAACTCCCTCCTTCGCCCCATGGGTAATTTTGCGGTCGCCATTTCCATTGCCAGTTTTCTCAGGCCAATAAAATGTCGCATTCTCTAAGTCACCAGGTATGCCATTATAAACATTGTTAAATGATAAATAAGCATATTTATATTTTTGAAATTCGCCTGCGATTTGACGGATTTTATATTCCTCGTTAACATCACGAATAATAATAATTGCTGATACGATCATACCAATCAAAATAGTTAAAGAGATGATGTGAATTGAATTTATTTTTGGTTTAATAAATTGAAATTTTCTTTCAGTTTTTTTATTTTTACTAGCCATATTTATTTACCTTTTTCCTTTGCGGTTCTTGCTGCCTTTTCATCCAAGCCAGATATGCCCATTCTTTTTTCCAAAACTTCCATAACCTCATTAGGTGATATATTTTTATGGCTTAACATAACGGTTAAGTGAAATAGTAAATCCGCAGTTTCATTAATTACATCATCTCTAGTTTCGCTAATTGATGCTATTAAAACTTCAGTTGCTTCTTCGCATATCTTTCTGCCAATTTTTTCTTCACCACCTGCAAAAAGGCTAGCTACATATGATTTTTCAGCGTTAGAATTCTTTCTAGAATTAACAGTTTCAAAAAGTTTGTTTAAAGTTTCAGTCATAATATATTAAGCTACCAATAAAATGACTATAAGCGAACAGGAATATTCTGTTTAGCCATATATTCCTTAACTTCTTTAATTTTATATTTGCCAAAATGGAACACGCTTGCGGCCAAAACTGCATCAGCCTTGCCTTTTATAATGCCTTCTGCAAAATGCTCTAGCTCACCAACGCCGCCACTTGCTATTACAGGAATATTAACAGCTTCACTAACCATGCGGGTTAAGGAGCATTCAAAGCCGATTTTTGTTCCATCTCTATCCATTGATGTGAGAAGAATTTCACCAGCACCGTAACTTTCCATTTTCTTTGCCCAATCAATGGCATTAATACCAGTTTCATTCCTACCACCATGAGTATAAACTTCATATTCATTAGATTTAGGATTTTTGCGAGCGTCTATTGCAACCACAATACATTGGCTTCCAAATTTATCTGCCGCACGTTTTACAAGTTCAGGTTCAAAAATTGCGGCTGTGTTAATTGCAACTTTATCTGCCCCACTATTTAAAAGTTTTCTAACATCTTCAACGGCGCGAACCCCACCACCAACGGTTAATGGCATGAAGCAAGTTTCTGCAACTTCTTCAACTACTTTATAAATTGTTTCTCTATTGTCAGAACTAGCGGTGATATCTAAAAAGCAAAGCTCATCGGCACCTTGTTGTTCGTAAACTTTGGCTTGTTCAACTGGGTCGCCTGCGTCTTTCAAATCAACGAAGTTAACACCTTTTACAACCCTGCCATCTTTAACATCTAAACAGGGTATAACTCTTTTTTTAAGCATTTTTGTAACTATATCATTAAATATAAGGAATAATATAACATGAAGTTATTTTTACATATATCAATATTTTTAATATTAGTGAGCGGTAATGCTATGGCTGAACAACAAAAAACTGAATTAGCAACATTCGCAGGTGGCTGCTTTTGGTGTATGGAGCCACCTTTTGATAATACTAAAGGAGTAATTAGTACCACATCAGGCTATAGTGGTGGAAGTGCAGAGACCGCAAATTATGCTGCTGTTTCGACTGGCCAAACTAAGCATCTTGAAGTTATTCAAATTGAATATGATCCTAATATTGTTAGTTATGATAAACTGGTTGATGTATATATAAAAAATATTGACCCAATTGATCCTGCTGGGCAGTTTGCCGATAAAGGTCCGCAATATCTAACTGCAATATTATACCATAATGATGAGCAAAAAATAAAAGCGCAGAAGGCTCTAGCGGAGCTAAATAAAAAAGAGGAATTCAGGGGGAGGATAGCTATAATAATTGGTGAGTTTAAAACTTTTTATCCCGCGGAGGATTATCACCAAAATTATTATAAGAAGAACCCGCTAAGATATAATGCCTATAAATATGGTTCTGGACGCGTTCAGAAGTTAGAAGAATTATGGGATGAGTAATAAAGCCATAAAATACTAATTTACACATCACATTTATCTAGCATGGTTATTGGCGAGAAATTATGTTTATATATAATTTCAGGGTTAATTAATTGCCAATTAATTTCAATATTTTCTGAAAAGACTGAGTGTTTTTCTAGTCGTTTTAAAAATTTATTACCGTTGTTGGTTTCCAAATCCATTTCTTAGATAAAAATCTATATGAGAATGCAAGTTGACCACGTTGCAAATCAACTACAAAATTACCCAATCTAACGGTTTTATTTCGAAACACTGCCTGCTCCACAAGTCAGATATAGGATCGTTTTTCACGGAAAGGTTGCGGTTTAAATATAGGGTTTTCCATTCATCCACGAGGTATCTTTAAATATCTGGTCATGGCTATATTTTATGCTAAAAAAATCTAAAAGGAAGACTAGCTAATAAGTAGGCTTACCATAATCGGTAAATATATTAGCGCAAAAAAGGTTGAGAGAAGAACGGTGGAAGCCATTTCTTCTGGGTGGCAATCTAATAAAGCTGCAATAGCAACCGTATCAGCTGCAAGTGGAACAATGCCCGCAAGAACTAATACTTGCCAAGCATCAGGGCCTAAGAAATTGAAGGTCATTTTGTCAATTGTGTAAACCGCAAAGGCAATTGCTGGCCAAATAATGAACCTAGAAGCAAAAGCTAAGCCTGTAAATTTCCAATTAATCCCTAGTTTTTCAATTTGAGATAGACCCACACCAATTATCATCATACCAACAACAACATACGCACCTTGAATATTCCTAAAAAATTCTTGCAGTGATTCGGGAATTTCTACATTAGCATAGCTTAAAATTACCCCTAAAATAAAAGCATAAATAACTGGTAAACCTAAAACTTTTTTCAATGCATCCTTTGGTTCATAATTGCCCCTTGCAGTTATATAGAAGCCAACCGTGTTTTGAAAAATTGTCATTCCTAAAACAGTTGTGATATATAGCCCAACTATATGATCTTCAAAAAGCATAAAGGCGATTGGAATGCCAAAATATCCACTATTTGCAGTTCCAGATGCTAAGGCTAAAATATTTGCTTGAGTTTTTTCGGTTAAAATAAACCTTCCTAATTTCAGTACTATCAAACAGGCTATAGTGCTGATGCAGCAAACAATAATAGGCATCATAATTACTGATAAAGAAAGATTGGTTTTCATTACCCCCATGAACATTATGATGGGCACTAATATATAGATAGCTAGTTTGGAAATCCCCTCTTTGCGCATTTCCAAGTATTTGCCGCTTATCCAGCCAATGAAAATTAGAAAGATTAGTGGAGCTATTCTTGGCAATAAATATGTAAAAACTTCTATTATCTTTTCTTTTTAACCATTTTTGATTTTATGCGTTTCCTTTTCTTTTTTGATTTATTCAACTTAAATTCGATATTTTTGGTTGTTGATGGTAGTAATTTTTTATCTATCACCGTCGGTTTATCTGGTGCTTTTTCAACTATTTTGTGGCCTCTAGCTTTTTCGTAAAAATAGTTAAATTCCGCACCAAAAATATAAATTACTCCCAAAACATAGAAGAATATTAATGATATTATTATACCCGCAAGTGACCCATAAACAACGTTAAATTGTTTATAGTAATGCAGGTAAGAAGAAAATATATAAGCAACAGTAACCCAAAGTAAAACAACCATTAGAGCACCAGTCATCACGGCGCGCCAACTTTGTTTAATGTTCGGTAAAATATAATAACTAGCGGATACACTTAAAAATAATATTCCAACAGAAAATATATATCTGCTAATCGCCCAATCAGCATCAATATAAAATTGGAAATTAGTAAGCTCTTGTAAACTATCCCAAATTGTTGGAGCAAAAGTTAAAAAGAACATTGCGACCACAACAGCAAATGCTAAAATCACAAATTGAACCATACTCATTAATCTACGATATACATAAACTGGTGGGTTAGTTACGTGATAAATCTTATTTAATATTGTTCTTAAACCTTCAACTGCGCTACTTGCCGTCCAAACCATTCCTATAATTGCTATGGTCAATAATCCTTGAGGAGGGCCTGTCAAAATCTCATTAATTCTAGGTGTTAGTGCAAGAGCAACATCTTCTGGCAAAATTGCTGAAAATTCACCGATAAATTCTGCGCCAATTTCTTGCCTTCCTAGGCTACTAGCAACGGAAAATATAAAAACTAAAAACGGGAAAATTGATAGTAGGCCTAAAAAAGCTAGATACCCTGCATGCTCAATACCATCATGCTCAACGGTATGATAGCCTGCTTTATAAAATACACTGCCTAGTTTTTTTAAATTCACAATTGATAGATATTTCTTATAGAATTAATAACCAAATAATTATTGATATCTAGGGCTCTCAGGACTAAATTGCAATAATAGATTAAATTGAAAGGATATAAGCAAATGACAAAACATTCAAAAGTTGTAATTTTAGGATCTGGTGCAGCAGGTTGTACAGCGGCAATTTATACGGCTCGCGCGGGTTTAAAACCAACCATGATTCATGGTATGCAACCTGGTGGTCAAATGACTATAACCACTGAAGTTGAAAATTACCCTGGTTTTGCAGATGTTATTCAAGGTCCTTGGTTGATGCAAGAGATGGAAAAACAAGCTGCTAATGTTGGTACGGAAATCATCCATGATTTTATTCAAGATATTGATACGAGCGTTAGGCCGTTCAAGCTTACTGGTGATAATGGTGATGTTTACACTGCGGATTCTATAATTATTGCAACAGGTGCAAGCGCTAAGTGGTTAGGACTAGAATCTGAATATAAATTTCAAGGTTATGGTGTTTCTGGCTGTGCTACATGTGATGGTTTCTTCTTCCGTGGAAAACCAGTTTTAGTAGTTGGTGGTGGTAATACAGCCGTTGAGGAAGCTTTATATTTAACAAACCATGCAAGTAAAGTTACGCTAATTCACCGTCGTGATACTTTACGTGCAGAAAAAATTCTTCAAGAGAGATTAATCAAGCATCCGAAAGTTGAAGTGATTTGGGATACTGAGTTGCTAGAAGTTGTTGGAACTGAAGAGCCTCTTTCAGTAACTGGTGCAAAAGTAAAAAACAATAAAACCGGTGAAGAGAAAACCATAGAAGTTGATGGAGTATTTATTGCGATTGGCCACAAACCTAATACTGACTTTTTAAATGGTAAGTTAGACCATGATGAGGAAGGCTATTTAGTAACTCGCGATGGCTTTACTGATACTAATATAGAAGGTATTTTTGCAGCTGGTGATGTGCAAGATAAAATCTTCCGTCAAGCTGTAACAGCAGCAGGTTCTGGTTGTATGGCAGCATTGCAAGCGGCGAAGTATCTTGATAATTTGCAATCTGAAGACTCTGAAGCGGCTTAGTAATTTTAGTAACTGTCATTCCGATGGCGAAGAGCAATAGGCTCACAGACTACGGAATCTAATATAGAAATACCAGTAGGGATTTTTATACGTAATAGGCTTTGCTTATTAATGAATGCCAGATTTCGTTGGGTGACAAAAACTTTTGTTTCATATGCATATAATAGTTGGTCTTGGTAACCCTGGTAAAGAATATTTCGGCACTCGTCATAATATCGGCTTTGATGTTGTTGAGGAAATTGCTGATCAATATAATTTTACGAATTGGGTGAAAAAGTTTCAGGGCTTGTTTTCTGAAGGGGAAATTGCTGGTGAAAAAATTAAGCTTTTAATGCCGCAAACTTTTATGAATGTTTCAGGCAAGTCTGTAGCTGAAATAGTAAAATTTTACAAAGTGCCTCTAGAAAATATTATTGTAATTCACGATGAGTTAGATCTTGCGCTTGGAAAAATCCGTATAAAAAGGGGT
>CAYGRX010000035.1:10364-11795 GCA_964352365.1 uncultured Rickettsiales bacterium | reverse complement strand
GATTTAATTGAAAACAACTTTGATGAGATAGCATCAATTTTAGCGTACGAAGCAAAGAAAACGGTTAAAGATTCTATTTTTGAAATTCGTGAAGCGGTAGATTTTTTAAGATTTTACGCTAAGCAAGCAGAAGATATTTTTGCAGATAAGCCCTCACAGCTTGGCTATACTGGTGAGTCTAGCAAATTAAAATATAAATCAAAGGGAGTTTTTGCTTGTATATCACCTTGGAACTTCCCTCTATCTATATTTATTGGCCAAGTTTCTGCCGCCTTAGTTGCTGGAAATAGCGTTATTGCAAAACCAGCTGAGCAAACTTCAAAAATTGCATATTACATCACGAAGCTTGCCCACCAAGCAGGTTTTCCCGTAAAAGTTTTACAACTAGTTATTGGTGAAGGCAGCAAAGTTGGTAAGCAACTAACTAGCAGCAATGATATTGCTGGTGTTGTTTTCACTGGTTCAACGGAGGTTGCACAAATAATAAACCAAAGTTTAGCCGCTAGAAAAGGTGCGCCAATTGCTACATTTATTGCTGAAACTGGTGGACAAAATTGCTTTATGATTGATAGCACTGCACTGCTTGAGAGGGCATCTGATGATATAATAGATAGCGCATTTGGCAGTGCAGGGCAAAAATGTTCTGCCGCACGTGTTGCCTATATCCAAGACGATATTTATGAAGATTTTATCAAAATTATAAGTGGAGCATTGAAAGAAGTTAAGATTGCAAGAGCAACAGATTATTCAACTGATATATCATCAGTTATTGATGAGGCAGCAAAAGATAATTTAGTTAAACATATCAAGTCTATTTCTAAAAAAGGCAAGCTAGTTGCCAAAGGAAGTATTAGTGGGGTTGACGATAATAACTTTGTCGCACCACATATTTTTGAAATTTCTAGCATCAGTGATTTAAAATCAGAAAATTTTGGACCAATTCTTCATTTAATTAGGTTTAAAAGGAAAAACATTGACTCAGTAATAAATGAAATTAACTCAAGCGGATATGGCCTAACTTTTGGTATTCACAGCAGGGTTTACAACTTTATAGATTATGTGACGCAAAGAATTGATGCAGGCAATTTATACGTAAATAGAACCTGCACTGGAGCAGTAGTAGAAACTCATCCATTTGGCGGCATGGGTTTGAGCGGAACTGGCCCCAAAGCTGGCGGCCCTAATTACTTAAAAAGGTTTTTAAATGAGTTTACCTTGATAGATAATACTTCCGCTATTGGTGGAAATTTGGAACTATTAACTTAAATGAAGAAGAAGAAAAAACTACGCCATATTGGCGAAACTACTCTTAATCATCTAGAGATGATAGGGGTTGAAAAATTATCAAATTTAAAGGATAAAGATGCCATGGAAATTACATCAAAAGTTTATGATGTCTAAAAAAACTCATCTATCTGGACATAGTTTTGT
>CAYGRX010000035.1:0-10354 GCA_964352365.1 uncultured Rickettsiales bacterium | reverse complement strand
ATTTAATTTTTATGGCAAATAATAATGAGTGATTTATAAGCTAATCTATGAGTAGAATTTTATATCATTATCCACTTTCACCCTTTTCCCGAAAAGTAAGGCTTATGCTTGCTGAAAAAGGGCTGGAATATACTCTAAAAGTTGAAAACTTTTGGGAAAGACGTCGCAAATTTTTGGTTATGAACCCTGCGGCACAAGTTCCTGTGCTTGTTGAAACAAATGAAAATACTGGAAGTGAGCATTTATTTTCTGAATCTACAGCAATTTGCGAATATCTAGAAGAAAAATACCCTAACCCACCCTTAATTGGTTATGACGCAATTGAACGGGCAGAAGTTAGAAGACTTTCTGGTTGGTTTAATAATAAATTTTACTATGAAGTTACTAAATATTTAGTAGATGAAAAAGTTTTTAAATGTTTACGACGCCAAGGTGAACCAAATTCTGCCTTCATAAGGGCTGCAAAAACCAATATGATAGACCATTTGGATTATATTTCCTTCTTATTAAAACAAAGAAAATGGTTAGCTGGAGAAAAATTCTCACTTGCAGATATTACTGCCGCAAGCCAACTTAGTGTTATAGATTTTTTAGGCGACGTACCTTGGGAGAGAAACCAAGATGTAAAAGAATGGTACTGCCTAATTAAATCCCGCCCGTCTTTCCGTCAATTTTTTGATGATTATGTTCCTGGTTTTTCACCTGCCAAAAACTATAAAGAACTAGACTTTTAGGTATATTATGAAGAGGCTTATAAATGCACTTTTTTTCTCTATTAATGGTATAAAATCTGCTTTTAAAAGTGAACCAGCCCTTAGACAAGAAGTATATATTTCTATATTTTTAATTCCTCTAGCTTTCTATTTGGATAAAGGAAATATCCAAACTATACTAATGGTTTCAAGTATATTTTTAGTATTGATATGTGAACTTATAAATAGCGCAATTGAAGCAACAATTGACAGAATTTCAAAAGAAAAACATACATTAAGCGGAAAAGCGAAAGATATTGGCAGTGCAGTTGTTCTTGTAGCTATTTTAAATGTAATATTTGTTTGGGCATTTATATTAGCTGGCTAAACAGTCTCATCAAGAGCAATTAAATCTTCCATAGTTTGGCGTTTACGGATGATTTTATATTCAGCTCCATCAACCATAATTTCAGGAATTGTTGGACGAGTGTTATAGCTGTTAGCCATCACCATTCCATATGCACCAGCTTGTTTTATAACAATCAAATCTCCTGCTTTTAGTTCAGGCAATTGGCGCTGACGGCCAAAAATATCTGAAGACTCGCAAATTGGCCCAACCACATCATAAGGTGTTGTGTTTTCCACTGATTTTTCAGCAATAATTTCGTGATAAGCTGTGTAAATTGCAGGACGAGCAAGATCGTTCATAGCTGCATCAATAATTGCGAAAACACGCTCACCAGTATCCTTCAAAAACTGTAGCTCAGAAACTAAAATACCTGCATCTGCTGAAATTCTTCTACCTGGTTCAAGGAAAATTGGCAGACTAGTGGGTTTTGCAATTTCTATCAAAGCATCAGCATAATCTTGAATAGGAAGTGGGGTTTCATCTTTATATTTAATGCCGACACCACCGCCAAAATCTAAACGTTTTAGGTGAATATTTTTTTCTTTCAAAATATCAACTAAACCAATAAGTTTTTTGAAAGCTTGCTTAAATGGCTCAAGTTCAACTATTTGGCTACCTATATGGGCTGCAATACCATGAACTTCAATATTAGGTAGTGTTGCCGCATATTCGAACGCATCAATTACGTTATCAAACAAAATTCCAAATTTATCAATTTTTCTACCGGTCGTAATTTTCTCATGAGTATTTGCGTCAACATCGGGGTTCACTCGTATTGAAATTGGCGCAATCTTGCCAAGCTCGCCCGCAACTTTATTTAACAAAGTTAGCTCTTCTTTTGACTCTATGTTAAATTGACCAATGTTATTTTCGAGCGCAAATTTCATTTCCTGAATGGTTTTCCCCACACCTGAAAAAACTATTTTACTAGGATCAATTCCCGCAATTAGCGCGCGCCTAATCTCCCCTTCTGAAACTGTATCTGCTCCAGAACCTAGTGAACCAAGAAGCTTTAGAACCGAAAGATTAGAATTTGACTTAACCGCAAAACAAATTGTTGTCGGGTATGATGTAAATGCAGTTTTATAAGCGTTAAAATTTTCTGTAAAAACTTTTTTTGAATAGCAATAAAACGGCGTGCCAACTTTTTCTGCAATTTTTTTTACAGAGATATTTTCGGCATGTAACTTGCCATTTTTATACTCAAAACTCATAGCTTCAATTTAATTATATAATTATCTATTTTCTTGCGCGCTTGAATCATCTTCAGGAAGATATAAATCACGCTTCAATCCACATGCAGAAAGAGAAGTAGAGATAACAATTAATGCTACAATTGTAAATAGCATACTATATCGAATAGTTTTAAGAACTTGTTTCATGCTGATACCCTTTTTTTGTATATTTATATTCTGCACCGCTTGCCTCAAAAATTTGAACAATATTTTCATCATTATCAGATTTAATTATTGACCCAACTTTCGTAATATTAATTTTTAGTTCATCACGAACTTTAGTAACTTTACTTGAATCCGAAGGGGAAGCCGTGAAAATCAATTCATAATCATCACCAGCAGAAATTAAATCATCAAAATTTATATTTTCATCTTTAGCTAGAGGTATTAGATATTTATCCAGTTTTGCTGAAACCTTTGAAGTTTTACAAATATTTTCTAAATCTAAAATAAAACCATCCGAAACATCAGTACAAGAATTTGCAAAACTAGAAATATGCTGGCCAAGTTTTACACGAGGTTTAGGGTTAACATATCTATTTATAAAATAGTTTTTATCTTCATATGCAATTTTTATATTTGTTTCCTGAACTAGCTCTGAGCGTAAAATTTGCAAACCAATATATGATTCACCAAGTGAACCAGATACATAAATGTCATCACCAGCTTTTGCACCTGAGCGAAGCAAAGCTTTACCCTTTCTCACTTCACCAATTACAGTGGCAGAAAAAAATAGCTCCTTATCAACCTTAATAGTATCCCCGCCTAAAAGGTGGATGTTATTCTCCTTCTGGATTCGAGAAAGCTTATTGGCAAAATCTTTTAACCAATTTTTATCTGTTCGCTCACTAATTGAACCATTAATAAGATAAAATTTTGGAGTAGCCCCTGCTGATGCTAAATCTGATATGTTTGATGTAAGTAACCTTGCAGCAATTGCTTCAGGAATAGAATTCTCAAGAAAATGCTTACCTTCGACCATTGCATCAGTTGAAATTACATAATCTACGTATTCATCTTTAGGAAAAATTGCAATATCATCAGTTAAGCCTAACGCACCTTGATAATTGCTTGCAAGTGGGGCAAAAATTTCTGAGATAATTTGATATTCTTTCATTTACTTAAACCTAAGTTATAAGTATAAACTACTACACGTTATTGTTTAATTTTCAAGAAAACAACTGCTAGATTATAAAATGAGTGAATATCAGGTATTAGCAAGAAAATACAGGCCAAAAAAGCTTTCAGAGCTTATTGGACAGGAAGTCCTTGTAAGAACACTCACAAATGCAATTAAAAAAAATAGAGTGCCACATGCTTTTGTTTTAACTGGCATTAGAGGTGTAGGTAAAACAAGTACCGCTAGAATTATCGCAAGATCATTACTATGTAATGAAAATGGAAGAGCAGAACCATCACTTGATCCATGTGGTGAATGTGAAAACTGTAAATCAATTTCGAATGATAATCATGTTGATGTAATTGAAGTGGATGCTGCATCAAGAACTGGCGTAAATGATATTCGTGAAATTATTGACCAAGTAAATTATGCCCCTGTTATGGGAAGGCATAAAATTTATATTATTGATGAGGTTCACATGCTTTCTAAAAGTGCATTCAATGCCCTTTTAAAAACTTTAGAAGAACCACCTGAGCATGTAAAATTTATTTTTGCGACAACGGAAATTAGAAAAATTCCTGTTACTATAATTTCAAGATGTATGCGTTTTGATTTACCTAGGGTTGATGCAAAAAAACTTTCTGAACATTTCAAAAAAATTGCTGAAATTGAGGGAGCAGAAATTGACAGCGAAGCTTTAAGCTTAATTGCAGCAGCAAGTGAGGGGTCAGTTCGTGATGGCTTATCACTATTAGACCAAGCAATCGCCGTTTCCGCAGAAGAAAAAATCACATCTGACAGTGTTAGTAAAATGCTAGGCTTAAGTGATAGAACAAAAATTTATGATTTAGTAAAAAACGTTATTGAAGGTGAGTTTGATAATTCTTTAAATTCGCTT
This sequence comes from uncultured Rickettsiales bacterium, assembly GCA_964352365.1. Classification (GTDB taxonomy): domain Bacteria; phylum Pseudomonadota; class Alphaproteobacteria; order Rickettsiales; family UBA8987; genus CAYGRX01. The sequence goes on along the minus strand of CAYGRX010000035.1, from coordinate 6,000 downwards.
GAAGAAATTTATAGCAATGGAACTGACGGGTTTGTTATTTTGAAGGATTTGCAAGCTATAATCCACAATTTAACACTTTTTGCTGTTAGCCCTAAGCTCATGGAAGAGCGTGTTGTAACTGAATTTGAAGTTAAGAAATCAAAAGAGATTCTTGAGATTGCGGATGTTAGGGTTCTTTCTCGACTATGGCAGATTTTAGCCAAAGGTATAGAGGAAGCTAGAATTTGTCAAAATAGCTACATGGCTTTGGAAATGATTATTGTTAAAGCCTGTTATGCTAGCAATTTACCTACCCCTAAAGATATATTAGAAAAGCTAGAAAATAGCTCAACTAGCACCAATGAACAAAATAATATTGCTGAGCTGGCTGAAAAAAAAAATCTATTGAACCAATAATTCAGGAAAATAGTCAGCAAATTCCACATGGAATCAGGGTTGAAAGCAATAATAACTCTAATATTAGTTCAGAAGCAGACATTTTATCTTTATTCAAGACCAATAATGAACAATTAATGTCTTCATGGTTTCAGGATGCTAGAGTTCATAGGCTTGATGTACAAAATAAACAGATATTTTTTACCAAGGGTTTAAACACTGAACTTGTTGGTTTAAAAGAGTTTGAAAGAAAATTAAACCAACTTACTTCAGATATTTGGCTCGCAGAAATTGATAGCAATCAAATCAATGGAAAATCTATTAATGACAGCTTTAAGGAAGAGGTTGAGAAAAGAAAAAATGAGGCTATAAACTCAGATATAGTTCAAAAAGTTTTACAGCAATTTGAAGGTACTGAGATTATATCCGTTAGCGAAATTATAGATTAGGAGAAAGCATATGAACATAAATCAAATTATGAAACAAGCGCAGCAAATGCAAAAAAAGATTCAGGAAAGTCAAAAGCAAGTGGAAGCTATTGAAACTGAAGGCACATCTGGTGGTGGAATGGTTAAAATCACTATTAATGGCAAGGGCCTTGCCTCCAACTTAAGAGTTGATGAGAGCCTTATTGATAAAGAAGACAAAGAAGTTCTTGAAGATTTAATAGTTGCTGCGATTAATGATGCTGTTAATAAAAATGAAGACCAAAAATCAAAGATGATGGCAGAAGTAACTGGTGGTATGAACCTACCTCCAGGAATGAACTTGCCATTTTAATTATTATCTATATTTAACAATATTATTGCAAGGATTTCAAAAGGATGAGCATTAAAAATCTTTTTAAACAACCATTTGAAGAATGTGGAGTTTTTGGAATTTGCGGCCACGAAGATGCGGCGGCTCATACTGTTTTAGGCCTACATGCCCTACAACATAGAGGCCAAGAGGCAGCAGGTATTGTTAGTTGCGAAACGAATAAGGACAGGTCACTTTCAAACCTACATGTTCACCAAGCTTTTGGTAAAGTGGGCGATAGTTTTTCAAGTCCAAGCATAGTTAAAAGGCTTAAGGGTTCTAGCTCAATAGGTCATAATAGATATTCAACAAGTGGCGCAAGTAAAAACTCTGCAAATATCCAACCATTAATTGCTGAGCTGAGCTTCGGTGCAATCGCCTTAGCCCATAATGGAAATTTGACAAATGCAGAAATTTTAAGAAAAGAATTAATTCAAAAAGGTTCTATCTTCCGCACAACTATGGATACTGAAGTTGTTATTCATTTAATGGCAAGAAGTGAAAAGAAAAATATTGTAGACTCATTGGTTGAAGCACTTAGACAAGTTGAAGGCGGGTTTTCAATGGTGGCATTAAACAAAGATGTTCTAATTGGGGTTCGTGACCCAATGGGAATTAGGCCTCTAATGCTTGGAAAGGTAAATAATGCTTATTGCTTAGCCTCTGAAACTTGCGCATTTGATATTATTGGTGGTCAGCACATTAGGGACGTTAAACCTGGCGAAATGGTTGTTATTGATAAGCGTAAAGTTCACCAATGTTCTGATATTGACGAATGCATAAAATCTACATTCCCATTAGAAAAGAAAGATCCTAAATTTTGTATTTTTGAATATGTATATTTTAGCAGACCAGATTGTCAGATTGATGGCAAAGATGTTTATACTGTTAGAAAAGAAATGGGAAGGGAGCTTGCTCGCGAAAGGCCAGTCAATGCAGATATAGTAATACCAGTACCAGATAGTGGGGTAGCTGCTGCAATTGGATATGCAGAAGAAAGTGGGGCGGCCTTTGAACTTGGCATTATCAGAAACCACTATATTGGCAGAACCTTTATTGAGCCAACTGATAATATCAGAAACCTTGGTGTTAAACTTAAACATAACGCTAATAGATCTGTAATCGCAGGCAAAAGCGTAGTTTTAATAGATGATTCAATAGTACGTGGAACAACTTCGAAGAAGATTGTTGAAATGGTACGTGAAGCAGGAGCTAAAGAAGTTCATATGCGTATCGCAAGCCCTCCAACTTCAGATTCATGCTTTTACGGTATTGATACGCCAAGCAAAGATAAACTATTAGCCTCAAAAATGAATGTAGAAGAAATTGCTAAGTATATTGGGGCAGATAGTTTGGCATACTTATCAGAAGATGCCTTATACAGAGCCGTAGGGGAAAAAGAGGGAAGAAATAAGGAATGTTCTCAATATTGTGATGCTTGTTTCACTGGTGATTACCCTGTCGAACTAAAAGATAAAAATGCAAAGTCTTGTTAAAAGAAGCCCCATAGTATTTTCTAACAGCTATAATCTTACTAAGTGTTTATGAAAAATAATAATTTTACAGAAGCATTGAAAAACAAAAAGCTGTTAATTGCAGCCTCATTCACTGATGTTTCTAGTGGCGAAACTATCTATGAAGCATTTGATAATGGATTAGATATAGCAGAAATTAGGTTCGATTTATTTCAAGATCAAACAATAGAATCTGCAAAAAAACTTATTAATATTATTGGTGATCTCCCTAAAATCCTAACTATTAGAACACACCTTGAAGGCGGGGGATGGAGAAAGGAAGAGGGCAAGAGGCTGGAGTTATATAAAGAGCTTATTCCTTACGTTGACGCAATTGATATTGAATTAGTTTCAGATGAAATTAATGATGAAATTTTGAATTTTGCCAGAAAAAATGACGTGGTTAAAATTCTCTCATACCATAATTTTGATAATACACCTGATATTTTAGTTTTGAAAAAAATAATAAATGAAATGTCTTCTAAAAACCCAGATATTTATAAACTAGCCACTAATATAGAAAATAATGAAGAGCTTAATTTCTTCAAAGAATTAGCTGAAAATAATAAAGATAAAAACCTTATTTTAATCGGCATGGGTGAGAAGGGTGTTGTTAGCAGAACGAAATTAGCGAAGGAATATTCCGTTATAACATTTTGTTCAGTTCAAGAGTCAACTGCTCCAGGCCAAATTTCTTTATCAGAAATGGTTAAGGCTTTAACTTAACCATTCATATATTCAGGTAACGCTCTTTCAAATGAGTTTTTCAATTCACTTACTTTGATAGAAGCATCGCCTAATTTAATTTCATCTCCGCCAGTTTCACCAATTGCAATTGCAGGGATACTAAGCTCAGCTGCACGCAGTAGAATTCTTTCAGCAATTTCATTAGATGCGGTTAAAATATACCTTCCCTGATCTTCACCAAATGCACGTTGTGCGCTAGTCGCAATATCAATAGTTGCGCCAATATTAGAGGCAATCGCCATCTCAGCAATTGCAACAAGCTGGCCACCATCAGAAACATCGTGGCACGAAGAAACCCAACCTTGCTCAATACAGAACAAAACAAATTCAGCGTTTTTCTTTTCTTCTTCAAGATTCACTGGCGGAGGTGCATAACCACCTTTTACACCAAGTATAACCTCTGAATAAATTGAAGCACCTAGATGGCCTTTCATTTCACCAATTCTGATTATAGTATTTCCTGATTCTTTGAAGGCTACCGTAACAGCCTTTCTAAAATCTTCAATTAAACCTATGCCGCCAATTGTTGGAGTCGGCTTAATACCTTTTCCATTTGTTTCGTTATAAAGTGATGCATTACCTGAAACCACTGGATATTCAAGAACTTCACAAGCTTCCGCCATACCACCCATAGAGCCTACAATTTGCCCCATAATTTCTGGTTTTTCAGGGTTGCCAAAATTTAGGCAGTTTGTAATCGCAATTGGTTTTGCACCAACGGCAATTAAATTTCTATAAGTTTCAACAACAGCTTGCTTACCACCCTCAGTAGGATCAGCCAAAACGTAACGAGGGGTACAATCTGATGTCATAGCAAGTGCTTTATTAGTGCCATGTATACGAACAATCGCAGAATCTCCACCTGGAATTTGAATAGTTTCGTTACCAACACGGTAATCATATTGTTCATAAATCCAAGCTTTAGAACATATATTTGGAGATGCAATAAGAGTTTTTAGTTGCGCTAAAAGCTGTGTTTCTGTTAGCTCTTCCTTATACTCAAATTTAGGTAATTTTTCAGATGGCTTCCAAGTTCTATCATATATTGGAGATGCATCAGATAGTGGCGGAACAGGCATTCTAGCAACAATTTCTCCATGTTGCCTAACTATAAGTTCACCAGTATCAGTAATTTTACCAACCACTGCTGAGTCAATGTCCCATTTATTAAAAATTGACATTGCAAACTCTTCCTTACCAGGCTTAAGAACCATAAGCATACGTTCTTGAGATTCAGAAAGCATAAGATCGTAAGCGGTCATATTTTCTTCACGTGCAGGAACTTTATCAAGGTCAAGATCAACTCCAGTGCCACCCTTATCTGCCATTTCAAGTGATGAACAAGTTAAACCTGCTGCGCCCATATCTTGAATGGCCATAATCGCATCCGACTGCATAAGCTCTAAGCAAGCTTCCATCACTTTTTTCTCAGTAAATGGGTCACCAACCTGAACAGTAGGGCGTTTTTCATCAATATCGTCGTCAAATTCCGCTGATGCCATCGAAGCACCATTAATTCCATCACGACCAGTCTTTGCACCAGCATAAAGAATTGGTGCGCCAACACTTGATGCCGCAGAATAAAATATTTTATCTTGCTCTGCAATACCAACCGCCATTGCATTAACTAAAATATTACCATTATAAGATTCATCAAAATCAGTTTCTCCACCAACTGTTGGTATTCCCATACAGTTACCGTAACCTGAAATTCCTGAAACTACTCCAGAAAGCAAATATTTAGTTTTTTCATTTTTTTGCTCACCAAAACGAAGTGCATTTAGCAACGCAATTGGGCGTGCACCCATGGTAAATACATCACGAAGAATTCCACCAACACCAGTTGCAGCGCCTTGATATGGCTCAATAAATGATGGATGGTTATGAGATTCCATTTTGAAAACTGCTGCCAAGTTATCGCCAATATCAACAATACCTGCATTTTCACCTGGGCCACAAATTACCTTATCACCAGTAGTTGGAAGCTTTTTAATATGTTTACGAGTAGATTTATACGAACAATGCTCAGACCACATTACAGAAAAAATACCAAGCTCCACCAAATTTGGCTGGCGACCAAGTATCTCTAGAATTTTTTGATATTCCTCTGCGGTTAGTCCGTGCGAAGAAATAATATCATCGTTTATATCTGTAGATTGTGCTGCTTGTTGGTTAGACATAAGGATGTGCCCGTTTAGATTGTTTGCAAGGCTTTTAGCAGGTTTAAACGGTAATGGCTAGTGAAATTTGCTAATCGGGCGATAGCTAATTATACTGTGTCATCCAAACTACGGGTGTTTTTGAGAGTAACCGCAAGTGAACCTGCTAGATTAGTTATGAAAGAATTTCTTTGATATGCAGTTGATGCATCAATCGCAGATAAATTATTGTTGGCGATTGTCACAGTTCTAATTTCTGTTTGTTGAGCAGCAAAGTTGTTATTTTGGAAGTTTAAAGATAGTTGACTTCTTTCATCGGCCTGATTGTTTATATTATTATTGGCTCTTTGAGTTTCATTAATTAAAAGCGCGTCTAGATTTTCGTTTAGTAAAGATTCATTAATCTC
>CAYGRX010000034.1:9535-11832 GCA_964352365.1 uncultured Rickettsiales bacterium | reverse complement strand
TTCTTTTCCCAATATGCTAGATTTCTAAGTCCAGATATCCAAAAAACAAAATCTATCCATACTCTAAGTATTACCGAACCTATTGGACTTAGAAAGTCAAAAATTTTAACTTTTGATTTTGCTATTGATATTATGATGCCATCTTTAGGCTCATTTGTTTTACTGTGATTCTTTTTTTTCGGCATTTCTAAATCTCCTTTTAATAAGGTAATTCGATAAAATATAACCCAAGGTTACAAAATATTATGTTCTTATTATTGTAGATTAATTAATTCTTTTTGCTGGGTTAAATGCATCCCGAACTGCTTCCCCTACAAAAACAAGTAAGCTTAGTAGCAATCCCAACACTACGAAACCCGTTATACCAAGCCATGGAGCTTGAAGGTTAGCTTTACCTTGCGCAAGTAGTTCGCCCAATGATGGGGAACCTGGTGGCAATCCAAAACCTATAAAATCCAAAGAAGTTAGTGTTGTCACTGAGCCTGTTAAAATGAATGGCATAAAAGTTATTGTTGCAACCAAAGAGTTCGGCAGAATGTGTCTAAATAGAATTTTATATTCACTAACACCAAGTGCTTTTGCTGAAGCAATATAGTCATAATTCCTAACTTTTAAAACTTCTGCACGAACTACGCCAACTAAGCCCATCCAACTAAATAACAGAACAAACACTAATAATATCCAAAAGCTAGGCTGTATTAAACTAGCTAAAATTATTAGCAAGAATAGTGATGGAACACTTGACCAAATTTCAATAAATCTTTGAAATAATATATCTATCCAACCAGCAAAATAGCCTTGCACAGCACCTGCGACGATACCTATAATTGAACTAACTACAGTTAGAATTAAACCAAACATAACTGATATTCTAAACCCATATATAACACGCGCGAGAACATCCCTGCCCCTATCATCTGTACCTAAAATATTATCCCATGTTGGTGGTGCAGGGTGCGGGTCTGATCTATAATAATTTATTGAATCATATGAAAATTCTATCAATGGCCAAATTATGAAGCCATTTGAATTCTCTATCTGCTCGGACATAAATTCATCACGATAGTCTGCTTCTGTTTCAAAAATTCCGCCAAATTTTGTTTCAGGGTAAACTGAAAAAGCTGGGAAGAAATATTGATCTTCATATTTTAAAATTAGCGGTTTATCATTTGCAACAAATTCAGCAAATAGTGTTACAAAAAATAAAAATAGGAATATCAAAAAGGAATAATAGCCTCTTTTATTTGCTCGAAAGCTATTCCATCTAATTTTATTTATTTCTGATAATGCCATTTAATTCAAAAACACTATTAAAATAGTTTCTCTTTTTTTACTGCAAGAAAATAGGATACACCAGTATAACTAGTTATAAAAAATGCTATCCACAACAATATAGAACCTGAATAAAATGCAATTGATCCTACATCGCCAGAAGATGCAAGTAATATTGTAATTGATAGCATTTGAATGCCCGTCTTCCATTTTGCAAGCTTAGTAACTGGAATAGTTATATCTTTACTAGCAGAGAACTCCCTTAAACCTGATATAAACAATTCACGACATAAAATCCCGACTGCAGGAATAAGATGTAAACTTTCTGTGGCTATTATTATGCACAAAGCCGTCGCTACAATTAGCTTATCTGCGATCGGATCCATTAACTCTCCCAAGCGGGATTCAACATTCCATTTACGAGACAGATATCCGTCAAAATAATCAGTAACACTTGCAACTACAAATATTGCACTTGAAAAATATTTTATACCATCCTCCAGATAAAACGCTAAAACCAAAAAAGGAATTAGTATAACTCTTAGCATGGTAAGATAATTAGGTATTTTTTGTTTAAGTGATGACATTAAAATTTAGTTCGTTTTTCTATATAAATATTAACTGTTACTATATATTGAGTTTTAGGTATTATGTACTATATTCTTAGCACTGTATAAATATCAAACAATCTAATTTTTGAGTTAAATGGAAAATACGACATACGGAGATATTATATTTTTTGCACTAGTAACAGTTTACTTAGGTGTTAAACTTTTTAGTGTATTAGGTAAAAAGAATGAGGAGGATGAAGGTATTGGCTCTGGCTCTAACTCAACTCAAAAAAAATCTACTTATGAAGAAGTCGCAACAAATTTTGGTGCACTTAGAGAAGATCAGAAAATAATTGAAATTCCAAAAGTAGATATCTCAAAAGAATTAGAAGAGTTTGACTTCGTTAATGAAGAAGTAAAAAATGATGTTAAAAAAATAATAATGCAAAGCAAAGGTCTTACTTTGACTGATGT
>CAYGRX010000034.1:6334-9525 GCA_964352365.1 uncultured Rickettsiales bacterium | reverse complement strand
ATTTTAAATGCATTTACTCAAGGTGACAAAGACACTTTAAAAGACTTGCTCTCAACTAAATTATATAAAGATTTTAGTAAAAAAATAGATGAGCTAAAAAAGAAGGATTTAACAGCATTCAAAAGTTTAGTCTCAATTAAATTAGACGAGTTTTCTAACGCTTCAATTGTTGGAAGCACTGCCAAAATTAGTCTTAAATTTACATCTGAACAAATTAACTTTGTTAAAGATGAAAATGGTGAAGTGATTGATGGTGATGTATCTTTTATTGAGACTGTTCAGGATGAATGGGAGTTTGAAAGAAATCTCAAATCTTCAGACCCTAACTGGAAGATAATTGCAGTTTAATTTGTGTCTAAATTTAAAATCTATAATTTTGTTATAATATTTTCTGCTGTTTTGATGAACTCTTGTAGTTTCTTTTCCTCAAAGCCTGAATTAAAATTTGATAAAGTTGAGCTTGAGCAGGTAATTCAAAACCATCCATTCGTTTATACGAAAGGTTTAGAGGCATTCCAAAAATCTTGTAGTAAATTGAAAGGTGGGTTTCAAGATTTATGCAATAAAAATGATATTTCTTACCAATATTTAGTTCAAAATTTTGACTTATATATCATACGTCAAGACAGTGATTATGGTGCTTTATACACAGGATATTATGAAATTGAATTAGAAGGCGATTACAAAAAATCTAGCCGTTATAAATACCCAATTTATAAATTACCAGAAAATGATAATTTAAAGCAATTATCTAGAGCTGAAATTAATAAGGGTGCTCTATCAAATGAAAATTTAGAAATTATTTATGTGGATGATTACGCGAAACTTTTCTTCCTCCATATTCAAGGAAGTGGAAGGGTAAAGTTACCTAGTGGTAAATATATAAATATTGGTTATGCAGGTAAGAATAGTCATAGTTATTATTCAATAGGTAAATGGTTTGTTGAAGAAGGGATTTTCACAAAAGCAGATATCTCTGCACTAAAAATTATGGATTGGTTAAGGGCAAACCCTACTAAGGCTCAAGAAATCATGGAGATGAACCAATCTTATGTTTATTTTGTAAAACGAGAAGATAGAGCAACGGGTTCTTTTGGTGTACCATTAACTTCTGATGGCTCAATTGCTATTGATAGCAAGATCTACAAATATGGAACATTATTTTATATATTAGTAAGTGTAGAAAATGAAGGAAGCTTGCAAAGAGTGGTAACTGCTCAAGATACTGGAGGAGCAATTAAAGGGGGCTTAAGGGCTGATATATTTTTCGGCGGCGGAGAGAGGGCAGAAAATCTGGCGAGCAACATGAAGAATATTGGAAGCAAGTTTATGTTAGTGCCTAAGAACATGAAGCCAACAGATTTTATAAAAAATTAGTATTTTGGAAAATAGTTAATATATCATCACCAAGCCTTCTTGATTCAACTACTTTGAAGTTATTTTCTGGAACATCCTGTAATGACAACTCATCAACAAAGCTCATTCCATCACCTCCTAATATTTTTGGCGCTGTTATTAGATGAATTTCATCTACAAGATTCTGCTTAATTAAGTCAGAAACGAGGGCTTTGCCTGCTTCAACTAAAATTGATGAGTAACCTAGCTTAGCAATTTCTGAAAAAATTTCCACTAACTCTAAACGGTTATATTCCCTGTTTGAAACTTTAATTAATTCTGCATTCTCAAAATTTTTCTTAATATTAGCGCCAGTAAATATATAGGTCTTTTCTCCCTCTAATATTAATGCAGTTTCTGGAGTTTTTAGCTTGCTATCAATTATAAATTTAGTGGGTGAATATTTTTCCAGCCCCTCAACCCTGCAATTCATTTGTGGGTCATCAGCTAAAACTGTTCCAATACCAGTCAATATACCCTCATTACTAGCCCGCATTTCATGAACATATTTACGTGCCGAGTCAGATGTAATCCACTTACTTTTTCCGGTAGAAAGGGCAATTTTACCGTCTATACTAGCCGCAATTTTAATTGTTATATATGGCCTGTTTTTATTAACTCTAGTAAAAAAATATTTGTTAACTTCATATGCTTCATTTTCACAAAAATTTTCTATAACTTCTATATTAGCATTTTTCAGAGCTTCAATTCCCTTACCATTAACTTCTGCGAATGGATCTTTAGCAGCAATATAAACCTTTCTAATACCTGATGCTATAACCGCATCAGCACAAGGTGGATTCTTACCAATATGGCTACAGGGTTCAAGTGTGACATACATATCAGCGCCTTCAGAAAGTGCACCTGCAAAATCCAGAGCAGTAATTTCTGCGTGTGGAGAACCACCAATATTTGTTTTTGCGTAACCAACAATATCACCACCATTAACTATTACACAACCAACCGATGGATTAGGAAAAGTTTTACCCAAATTTAGCTTGGCAAGCCTAATGGCCTCAAACATATATTTAGAATTTTCTGGAAAATTTTCTAGCAAGTTTTGATCTTTATTAAAATTAGCTTTAGTTTGCTTTGATTGTGTTAACAAATTCTTCAAAATCTTTAGCATCACTAAAGTCTTTATATACTGATGCAAAACGAATATAAGCCACTTTATCTAGCTTGGATAACTCAATCATTACTTCCTCACCTATTCCCTCGGCTTTGATTTCAGCTTCACCAGATTTTTCTAATTTATTTACTATTCTATCTACAACTGCATCCACTTGAGACTCAGTAACAGGTCTTTTCCTTGTAGATAAGGCTATAGAGCGGCTTATTTTATCACGGTCAAATAATTTTTTATCACCGTTTCTTTTTAAAACGATTAACTCACGTAATTGCACACGTTCAAAAGTTGTAAAGCGAGAATCGCAAGCAGGGCAATATCTCCTGCGGCGAATAGAGTTACCATCTTCAGACGGCCTAGAGTCTTTTACTTGAGTATCTTGAAATGCACAAAATGGACAACGCATAGCTAAGCATTAGAATTATTAATATCTATAGTATTATTCTAATAACCAATAACTATCAACTAATAACTATATTAGTAGCTTGCATCATAAATTGGGAAGCGAGCACAAAGTGCTTCTACTTTCTTTTTAACTTCTGCTTCAATTTCACTGTTATCTTCAGGGTTTTCTTTCAAGCCGTCAACAACATCACCAATCAAGTTACCAATTTGGATAAATTCTTCTTTACCAAAACCACGTGTAGTTCCAGCTGGTGTCCCTAAA
>CAYGRX010000034.1:0-6324 GCA_964352365.1 uncultured Rickettsiales bacterium | reverse complement strand
CCCTAAACGTATACCTGACGTTACAAACGGTGGCGCTGGATCAAAAGGTACAGCATTCTTGTTACAAGTTAAGCCTGCCCTCTCTAAAGCTTCTTCAGTGTCCTTGCCAGTTAAACCTTTAGGACGTAAATCTACAAGAACAAGATGATTATCTGTTCCACCAGAAACAATATCAACACCACGATCAACCAAAGTTTTAGAAAGTGCACGCGCATTTTCAATAACTTGACCAGCATATTGTTTAAATTCAGGTTGTAGATCTTCCTTGAAGCATGTAGCTTTTGCAGCGATTACGTGAACTAAAGGGCCACCTTGAATACCTGGAAATATAGCTGAGTTGATAGCTTGTCCTAAAGTTACATCTTTACCAGATGGGGTTTGGCGAACAACTAGATCAGGATTTCTAGAAAGAATTATACCACCACGAGGACCACGAAGAGTTTTATGGGTTGTAGAAGTGACAACATCTGCATGTGGAACTGGGCTTGGATAATGACCAGCTGCAACTAGACCTGCAACGTGAGCCATATCAACCAAGAAGAATGCACCAACAGAATCTGCTATTTCGCGCAAACGCGCCCAATCAACAACTCTCGGATAAGCTGAAAAACCACCGATTAGCAATTTTGGTTTATGCTCAGTTGCTAACTTTTGAATTTCATCATAATCAAGAAGACCATCAGACTCCCGAACACCATATTGGATTGCATTAAACCATTTACCAGATTGATTCGGCGCAGCACCATGTGTTAAGTGTCCACCAGCCGATAAAGATTGTCCTAAGATTGTGTCACCAGGCTTTATTAAAGCAGTAAATACACCTTGGTTTGCTTGTGAGCCAGAATTTGGTTGAACATTTGCATAAGCAGCACTGAACAATTCACACGCCCTATCAATTGCTAATTGCTCAACTTCATCTGCAAATTCACAACCACCATAATATCTTTTTCCAGGGTAGCCTTCGGCATATTTATTAGTGAATACAGAACCTTGAGCGCTCATAACTGCCTTTGAAGCTATGTTTTCTGATGCTATAAGTTCAATTTGATTTTGTTGACGGTTTAATTCTTTTTGTACTGAAGAGAATAGCTCAGGATCAGTTTCTTCAAATGTATTTCTAAAAAATTTGCTTGGTATAACAGACATTATATGTTTCCTTAAAATTATTTAAGGGTGATATAAATCAGAAAATGGCAGTTTTCAACTATAATCGGAAGATTATTTGCAACACTATCTAGCAGTATAATTTCTTTACTCTATCAGTATGTCTACCGCCTTCAAACTTCGCTCCTAGAAATGTATTACAGATATTTAGTGCTTCATCATTGCTTAAAAATCTAGAGCCCAGCACAACTACATTTGCATCATTATGTTGACGTGCAAGCTTGGCAATTTCTGTATTATGACAAAGTGCCGCCCTAACATTTGGGTTTCTATTAGCCGCGATTGATATTCCCACGCCGCTACCACATATCAATATGCCAAAATCAAACTTACCTGTTTCTATCTCTTTTCCTAATTCTATTCCATAATCTGGGTAGTCAACAGAATCAGCTGTATTCGCTCCTAGGTCTTTAAACTCAACTTTACTTAAGTTCTTTTTAAGATACTCTTTCAGCTCTACACCAGCGTGATCATTAGCTATAACTATTTTCATTATGACCCACTCCCTGATGCTTCAATATCCATAAGATCTTTTTCTCTATATATAATAATATCATCAAAATAACCACCGTCAGTAGCGTCAGATTCATATACATCATCTTCAGGCATATTAATTATAATATCATTAAATAATAACTGCCCACCACCACCACTAGAATCTGGGTTAAGCGCGTTTTCCCATTCATAAGGCCCATACTGAGTTGTATTAACAATGTTTTGCCCGCCAGATTTTACCCCATAATAACCATTTTGCCCATGAGATATTAGTGCAAATGATACACATACTGGTATTTTTACTGCATAACTTCCAGAGGGAGAGATATCAGTTGCTCCTGTTTCATCCCTACAATCTTCAACAGAGCTATTTACTTCATTAGCTTTTGGCTTTCTCCATAATGAGTGATCTTCTGCGCTATTACGTGGATCATTATAACTTAAATCCCTGACTTCTATATTAGGTATTGAAGAGCTGTATGTAGAGGTTTTTGTTAAGTCTTGGTCAACCAAGTATGTTATTCTTCTACCCCAACTATCAAAAGCAAAATGAGGAGGAATGCCTAACTCAACGAATGGTATCATTCCACCAACGATATTAGCCTTTGATGAATTACCTGCATAAAAAGCTATTCCATTAGGAATAGCTTCAACATCCACGCAATTTCCTGACGACTCGTCAAATACTGGCTTACCAAAAGATGCATTATTCACATACTTGTTATATTGAGCAGGACATGGCAATTTATCATTTTTATTGCGATAGACTTGAATTGCCCTAGAAACGAATTCTAATTTAGACTTAGTTTTGTTCGTATCATCAGCCTTATTAGATTTACCAAGTAAGCTCAAAGAAGAAGAAGCAATAACAGATACTATCACTACAACTACTGATATCTCTATTAAACTAAAACCTGATAATTTATTATTTTCTTTTTTCATAATTTTTATTCCATACTATCATCTGTAATTTGATCTAGCGTCCAAAAATATACTATATCATCAAACCCTGCAACAGACACAGAAGAATTAAACTGCAAGTCTGGATCAGTATTATTAATTTCTTGTTGTATTGCGTTGGTTGTTGCCACCCTTGAGCTTCCTCTACCGTTATATGCACCATAGCCATTTTCTCCATGACTCATAACTATAACCACTACTTCACTATAGTCTGTTGCCCCTGTATAATCTTTTAAGTCCAGCTCTAAACTTCCTACTGCTGTATCCAACCCAGTAGAAGGAGTAGTAGCAGCAGATTTAACAATATATGTCATCCTTCTACCCCATCCATCCATGGACATAGTTGGGTAAAGGCCCAAATTTGTTGTTGGAACAGCACCCATAACAGTTCCACCTCCAGAATAAGCAGCTCCACAATCAGCTAACCCATGGGCATTTGAGCCGAAAGGTGCAGTGTAGCTTGCGGGGCACGGAAGGCTATTATACTCATCTGCATATTCATTAATAACATCCAATATTGCTTCAATTCTAAGCTTAGTTTGGGTAATTTTACTTTGCGAAGAATATTGACTAAGCACAGTTAAACCTGCACCAATAGTTATGCCGATAACCATCACCACAATGGCTAGTTCTATAAGTGAGAAACCTCTAATATTATTTAATCTATTTGACAAATTATATTCACATCTTTTTTAATTTATAGGGTCTGGCAATCGCCATCTTGTTCCAATAATCATAATATCATCATAAAAATCGCCATATGGCATTGATTGAGAGAAATACTGATCACTATCAACATTCTCTCTGTCAGTTGCGCTATCGTTAGAAGCGTTAATTGTAACTGACGGATTTTTATCCTTTCTTGCCCCATGACCATTAGGCCCGTGGCTTAATAATATATATATTGCGTCTTGTATATCATAGCCAATATAACCAGAACCTTTATCTGGATGATTTGCAATTCTAATTTCTGTAGAGGTATTTGTTCCAGTTCCTGCATAATTCTCTCTAACAGAAAAATTTTCTGCAATTATATATGCGAATCTATTCCCCCAACCATCTACTGCCATTGCACCATCAAGTGCAGGAATTAAACTTCTTATTGGCACCATTCCCCTTACTACATCACCATTACCTGAATCATATAACTCTTCAGCTTGAGCGCAGTTACCTGCAGGTGTTATAGAGTAATTAGCATCCGAACCTGTGGCCCACCCATAATCATTATCTGTTAATCTATTTGCATCATATTGAGCGGGGCATGGAAGATGGCCATATCTTTCAACATATCTTTCAATTGAATCAGATATTATTTGCATCCTTTCTTTTGTGGTAAAAATTCTTGCAACTTCAAGGCGAGCCTGAGTTGTAAAGACTATAGTAGAAATAACAACTGCAATAATTACTATTACAAATGTTAATTCAACCAATGAAAAGCCAGATTCTGAATTTTCTTCAATATCAGCTTTTTGGCTCTGCTTTATTTCCCCCTTCAACAAGACCATCTAAATACTCTATATCTATATATTTCATTCCATTGTAAGTTTTTATTATACTACCTTCAGGCGAAATAAGCAATATTGTTGGAACGCCCCTAATTCCTAGGGAACGGAACAGGTTCTTATTAGAGTCGTGATAGATATCTAAATTTTTTATATTATTTTGGTCAAAGTAGCTTTTAACTTTATTATAACCTTCATCATCAATAGAAAGTGCGATAAATTCAATTTTATCACTATCTTTATACCTTTCTTTCAAAAGAGAATAAGCTGGCATTTGCTGTTTACAGTATGGGCACCAAGTAGCCCAGAACTTAAGTAATACATACTTGTCTTTATAAAGTGCTAATGTTTCAATTTTATCATCTTTATAAAAAAGCACATCTTTTATGTCATCATCTGCATTTGCGTAAGAAAGGAAGATAGATGGCGCTGTATTTATTACAAATAAAAAAGCTAAAATGAATTTTTTAAACATAGATTTACTGATCTATAATTTGCTTTCTAGCGATCGCCGCGAATTCAGCATTCTTCTTAGAAAGCTCTTCCAAATCTATTTCCACCCCTCTTTTTTTGGAATCTGCTATTATTTTTTCGCTAACTTTTGTAAAATCATCATGATCAACTCCAAATTTCACAATATCCATTGCATATTCAAGTGAATCTATTTCGTTCATACCAGTTTTTTCGGATGCCCATAGGCCTAACATCTTTCTTCTTCTTGCATTAATTTTGAATGTATTTTCTCCATCTTGTGCAAATTTTTGCTCTTGAGCCTTTTTTCTCTCATCTAATCCAGTCATTTTTTTCCTCGTAAGTATTAAAAGTTATTGATTGTAGGCGTATAAGTTAATATATAGGTGCTACATATTTTGATATAAATAATGATTTTCAAAATTTAGACAAGTTTTTATGGCACGCTTAACAAATATAGGCAAAAAAATGGCAAAAAATACTGAAAATAGAAATTTAGTTTACGAAGGTAAGGCGAAGATCTTATATGAAGGCCCTGAACCTGGAACTTTAATTCAATATTTTAAAGATGATACCACCGCTTTTAACGGCGAGAAAATGGAAATTTTATCAGGTAAAGGTGTTTTAAATAATAAAATATCTGAGTTTATAATGTCTAAGCTTGAAGATATTGGCATTAATACTCACTTCATTGAAAGGACATCTTTGCGTGAACAGCTTGTAAAGGCATGTGAAATGATTCCTGTAGAAATTATCGTTAGAAATGTCACAGCTGGCAGTATCTCAAAAAGATTTGGAATTGATGAAGGCTTAAATCTATACCGCCCATTGATTGAAATGTGCCTAAAAAGTGATAAGTTAAACGATCCATTCATTACAGAAGAACATATTGAAGCTTTTGGCTGGGCAGACCTTCAAGAAGTTGAAGCGATGAAAAATATAGCGATTAGAATAAATGATTTCTTAAGCGGTATGTTCCTTGCAGTTGGTATCAAACTAGTCGATATGAAAATTGAGTTTGGAAGAATTTTTGATGAAGAAGGTAATATCTATATAATTGTGGCCGATGAAATAAGCCCTGACTCTTGCAGATTGTGGGACACTAAAACTGGAGAAATTCTTGATAAGGATAGATTTAGAAAGGAAATGGGCGGTCTTCGTGATGCATACAGAGAAGTTGCTAGAAGGCTTGGTGTTATTGGAGAGGAAGACAATATTAGCGTCGTAGATTTTGGTGATAAAGATTCTGAGAAGGGCACTGAAAAAGGCTCGGACAAAGAAGAAAAATAAGTTTTAGGAGACTATAAAATGAAAGCAAAAGTTTTTATTACTTTAAAGAATGGCGTTCTTGACCCACAGGGCAAGGCAATCTCAGGATCTTTAAAAGACCTTGGATTTAGAGGGGTTGAAGAAGTAAGACAAGGAAAATTTATTGAAGTTGACCTTGAAGAAACTGATGAGATAAAAGCAAAAGAGCAAGTTGAAAAAATGTGCGAAAAGCTTTTAGCCAACACAGTTATTGAAAATTATGAATTTGAATTAGTGGCTTAAATTATGAAAGCGGGCGTTGTTGTATTTCCAGGTTCTAACTGCGATAGAGATGTAAAAACTGCACTAGAGCAAATTGGCTTTGAGGCTAGCTACCTATGGCATAAAGATTCTGAAATGCCCGCAAACCTTGATTTAGTTGTGCTACCTGGTGGGTTTTCTTATGGTGACTACCTTCGTTGTG
>CAYGRX010000033.1:0-12104 GCA_964352365.1 uncultured Rickettsiales bacterium | reverse complement strand
AATAATAACCATAAATTATATAATAAATATGCCTAGTTTTGATATTGTAAGTGAAACAGATATTCAGGAAGTTGACAATGCAGTTGCTGCAAGTGCTCGTGAAATTGGAACAAGATATGACTTTAAGGGTTCAAAATCTGAAATTTCTCGTGAGGGTGAAGAAGTTAAAATTATGGCTGATGACGAGCTAAAGTTAAAAAATATAATAGATATTTTAAAGGGAAACATAGTTAGACGCGGTCTTGACCCTAAGTGCCTTGATATTCAAACGCCCGAGAAAGCTTCTGGCAATATGATTAGGCAGGTAATTAAAATTAAACAAGGTATAAGCCAAGATATCGCAAAAAAGATAAATAAGCATATAAAAGATAGTAAAATTAAGGTTCAAAGCTCTATCCAAGGTGATAAGATTAGGGTTAATGGCAAGAAGAGAGATGAGCTTCAAGAAACGATAGAAAAGGTTAAGGAGCTTGATTTAGAGCTTCCTCTTGTTTTCAATAACTTCCGAGATTAATTATAATAATAGCTCAGCTATTATGTTTGTCTTTTACAAGACGTACATAGCATTTAAACGATGGTTAATCTTTAGACGGAAACCATAACCTATTAGAAAATAAAACACATTCCAGATGAACAATTAAACTTATTTTAAACATTTGTAAATTTTGCCTTGCGGTTTTAAACTGTTTTTAGTAATAATCTCCCATCAATTTATTGAGCAACTTCTTATTCCTTGGTAGCTCAGTGGTAGAGCAGGAGACTGTTAATCTCTTGGTCGGGGGTTCGAATCCCTCCCAAGGAGCCAATAAATTGTTCAAGAAGATCCCTTAAAGTCCAAAAAACGTTGATTTCCTTACAGTTTTGCTATAGGGAAGGTTTATTGATGTCCAATAAGGTTTCAACAAATCCATAACAAATGATGGTATATTTTGTTGGTACATCGAGATACCATCAACCAATGTACCAACACTTATGAAACTTTCTGAGCTAAAATGTAAGAATGCAAAACCTCTAGACAAGCCTTACAAGCTAACAGATGGCAAAGGGCTATTTCTTCTTGTAACTAAGGATGGATCTAAATATTGGCGCTATAACTATAGATTTTATGATAAGCAGAAAACACTATCTCTAGGAGTTTATCCTGAAATTAGCTTGTCTGAAGCTAGAGAATTACACAGAGAAGCTCATAAACAAGTTAAATTAGGTGAAGATCCTAGCCTAGAAAGAAAAAGAAGTAAGCTAGTAAGCAAGGATAACCATGAAAACACCTTTGAATTAATAGCTAGAGAGTGGTTAGAGAAGAGAGATGGTGAAATTAAAAAGGAAACCCTAAAGGATATCACAAACAGACTGGAGAAAGAGGTTTTTCCTAAAATAGGAAACTTACCAATTATATCTATAAACTCACCAATTATACTAAGTACACTAAAATCTATAGAGTCTCGTGGTGTTTATGAAACAACAAAGCGTTGTAGGCAATATATCTCTCAAGTGTTCAAATACGCAATTGTTACTGGCAGGGCAGATAATGATCCGTCACAAGCAACAATAGGAGCATTAAAGACTAGAAAAGTTAAACACCAAAACTCTATGCCTTTAACCATGCTTCCTGAATTTTTGGCAAAAATAGAAGCTAATGAGTCTAGGTTGTTTAGACAGACTATTTTAGCCTTAAAACTTATGACATTAACTTTTACTCGTAAAAGAGAGTTAACTGAAGCAACTTGGGATGAATTTAATCTAGATGATAAAATTTGGATAATATCAGCTAATAGGATGAAGATGGATAGAGAGCATATCGTTCCATTATCTATTCAGGCTATAGAGATACTTCAAGAGCTAAAACAGATTAATGGAGATTGGGAGCATGTATTTACTAGCCAAGTAAAGCCACGCAAACCCATGAATGAAGATACACCACTTAGAGCGATATATAGCTTAGGTTATAAAGGTATTCATACAGCTCATGGTTTTAGAGCTTTAGCGATGACAACAATATTAGAGAAATTAAAATATAACTTTGACATTGTAGATGCACAGCTTGCTCATGCAAAGAAAGGATCACTAGGAGCTACCTATGATAGATCCCAATATTTAGACGAGAGAGTATCAATGATGCAAGATTGGGCTGATTATATAGATAGCATCCACCCTGCTTATCAGAAGCCTAAGGTAGTTAACTTAAGAAAGGTTAAGGGATAAATATGGATAAAAGATTAAGAGATATAAAAAAAGCAGAATTAGAGAAACTAAAGAATTCTGCAATAGACTCTCTAGAGGAAATAACTGGTGAATTGAAAGAGTCCTATGAATGGTACTCTAACTTTGAAATAATTCTAGAATTACTAAAGTCTGAAGATGAGGATGAATTATATGTTAAAGAATTCTTAGTTGAATATTTAGCCAACATTGAGAATAGCTTTGGCTGTTTAAAAGAGTTTTTCTATGAATACCTTCATAACTTAGAGTATTCAAAAGGTTATCTAGATGTAGATATTCCTGAAAAAACCTTAAGGAGTCTACTTTTAAGAATAAAAAATCATATGAACTCTATACAGGATATAATAGTAAAAAACCCTGAGTTAGGAAAATTTATTTCTCAGCCCAATATTTATTGCCATAAAAAATACATTGAAGAGCTAGAAAAGGATAAAGTAATAAGTGGGGAAGCATCAGGAATGATGATGTTAAGAGCTACTCAATCTATAGATTCAAATTTATTTGACCACTCATTATCATATATAAACCTTAGCTCTTATTACGAGTCTTTTTTAAATTATCATATCGATAATATAAATAACATAGATAAGGAAGTTTCTGGCAACAGGAGTGGCGAAGGCCATAAAAAAAGACGTGCAACAGATTCTTTATTAAAAACTTTCAAAAAACTTGGTGATATTTCATCATGTTTTTTAAATACAGATGACGACAATGCTGAATTTATAGCCTTGTTTGTGACTGACGAAAATACTACTCCTGATTTTGTAAGAGATAGAAGGTCTTACCTTAAGATATAATGCTCCAATAGTTATTTAGCTTTTCTTAGAAATAACTTTTTAACCATAAACCATTTCTAAAAGAGTTATTTCTTTTTTTTCAAAAATAACTGCATGGTCTAATTTGGACTTCCAATATAGCTTCTTTTCGTTCAACAACAAAAGGAGAAAAAATGGACAAGAAAATAATAAGACTATCTCAAGTAAGAGAGCTGACGGGGCTTTCAAAATCTAGCATCTACTCATTTATATCTAAAGGTCAATTTCCTAAGAGCATTTCCCTTGGATCTAGAAGCGTTGGCTGGAAAGAAAAAGATGTATTTGATTGGATCGATAATAAAGCTGATGCATCAAATAAAAAAGGAGGTCTTAACAATGACTAAAGGCAAAAAATCAGCTGGCTACCTACCTCTTAATTTAGAGTTCTTGGAATCCCCAGCTATGTATAGAGTTCCAGTCAATTGCTGGAAGTTATTACACTTCTTAATGAAAGAGCATCTAAAATCAGGCTGGTGCAACAAAGGGCTTCTCAAGGCACCTTATAAACAGTTAGAAGAGTTTGGTATCCCGAAGCGCTATATAAATCTTGCAATATGCGAGGCTGAAGATAGAGGTGTTATTTCAGTTAAAAGAGGAGCTAGAGTTGGTCGAAAAAATTACGACAATGAATACTTCTTAAATTTCATTAAGACTAAAGGAAGGAGAGCTGACAACGCATGGAAAAAATTCACCATGAAAGACTATGAGGCTTTAAAATTAAAACAGAGGTTACAAAATGCTAAAAAGTTAGCCTCATTTAGTGAACAAAGTTAGCTGACTTTGTATAACTATAGACCTTGAAACCCTCAGGGTCTTTCGGTGTGGGAAGTAATATAGTGAGGTACCTATATATTAATGGGATATAGATCTGGTATTTAGTATTACTTCTCACTCCCAAACTTTAAAATATAATAACACTAAAATATTAGCTTAGGAAGATAGTCTAAACATACTTTCAACCCCTTAATCAGCAAAAACGAACTATTAAAAAATTTGAAGGTCAAAAATTATGAGAAAATGGACTGAAGAAGATAGAAGAAAACAATCTGAGTTAATAAAAAAAATAAAGCCATGGGAGAAATCTACAGGACCAACCTCTGAAGAGGGTAAGGGTATATCAAAAAACAATGCAATTCGTCACCCTTCTATACCTAAGCATCTTAGAGACTTCATGTGGGCTGAAATTAGAAAGAATGAAAAGCTAGCTAAAAGAAAACCTAAAAAGAAAAAAGTTATTGAAATAAGGTTTATGGATACAATATCTATTAATCTAGATAACCCTGAAGAAAGGAAAATAATTAAAAACCCTGAAGTTAGATATATTGAGATTGATTAATAGTCTAAAAATGACTCTGACAGCTATTTAACCATTTATCAAAGATTTTAGTATAAATAACAAAATTGGCTCTAAAGATATGGTTACAGCTATTTAGGAATCACAATTCTTTCTTTGTTTAAATTGTACCATGTTGCCCATAGATCTAATAGTTCTTGGCTTAAAAGCCACTCTTTATCTTTACTATCAGAGCTTAAAGAGACTATTTTCAATTCCAACCCTCTAATAAAGTAATTGTGGAAGTTAGACTTAAGGTCATCACCTATTAATAGCAACATTCTTTCATCTACTTTCTTAGCCTCTTTGAGAGCTGCTTGATAGCTATTAAGTATAAGTTCTTTATTTTGCTCTAAATAGCTTTTGAGATTTTCTTGCTCCGCTCCATAAAAAATTTTTTCAGCTTTAACTGCAAGAGAGATTGAGTTTACAAAATGCTTAGCATTATCCTTATTTTCTTCAGTCCAGATAGGATTTTCAACTAATATTTCTACAAGCTTTTTAGTCTGAATTCTTTTATAATAGGTTACTCCATTATCTAAAGAAGTTTGAATTAATAGCATCCACGCAAATATAGGTAGCCAGTATTTTTTTATATTCTTAGTAAAGAAGCTTACTATCAACGCTAGGAGAGCTGACATTGCTGAATACATTAAGAATTGAGCCAATGTAACTATAAGTAAAGAAACAGCGTCAAACTGCCTATAATCTTTCATTGAGACATATACCTTAGAAAGTACGAACAATAATGAAAATGCTATGTGTATTAAGTAAACTTTTCTAAAAGCCATCATCAACTCCCTTTTGTTAAAAGAAAGCCACCAAAGTTTTCTCTGGTGACTGGGAGTTTATAACCGTACAAGAACGGCACGATGCTTTTAAGCACAAATGCTCTGGACATAACACCGTCTCCCAGTCGCAAAACTGAGAAACGGCTTAATGATTTCGGTCTAAGCCAAATGAAACCGTCTTGTAATGGGTTATAAAGCCCAAGGCTCACCTATTGGCGAACTTGCTCAATGATTATCTTTCTTGATTTGACTAGTCAAGAATTTCAATTGTTTATCCACTTAGAAAGTTTTATTATTTTTCAGTTTAACACAAAATTTATTAGTAAATAAAATTTATGGCTTCTCTGAAATTTGAAGATTTAGTACCCTTCCTGTCTAAACTAACATCTAAAGAAGCTAGGTTAGCAAGTGTAAAAGAAGACTTAAGTCTTTGGAGTAATAAAGAAATTACCCTAGATTATGAAGACTTTAATGATAAGGGACTATATTTAATTGTAGAGCAAGCATACTCTTATATAAAGCGCTGCAAAGACTTATCAGATTCTATAGATAAACTACTCTCTACAAAAAACACTATTCCAGCCGTTATTTTAGCAAGAGCTTATATGGAAACAATAGGAATAGGTTGTAAATTTATAGATGAAATAAGCTCATCTACAGATGAAAAGGATATAAAAAAAGTGGATAAACTCGTATTCTCCTACTTTGGAGGGTCAAAGGGTGGGGATTTTAAATCCGTTCATGTAATGGAAGGTATAAGGTATTTTAGAAAGATAGATGAAGCATATTTCATATATTTAAAAGAAAAATATAAATTTAATAATTACTCTGATTATAAAGAATTTTCTGTCGAGAAAACATATGGAGAGTTATCTGAATATTCACACCCTAACTCAATGGGCACGAGTGTAGTTTATCCTAGTAAATTTGATAAAAAGAAACTTGAAATACATATGTCATTTTTAGAACTTCATTGTAATAGAGCCGTATGGCAAGGATGCCATCTGATAAGAAAGCTAAGGAATATTGATGATCTAATAAAAAGATTCCAATGTAATTTTTTAAAGTAGATTGAAGATTATTTTACAAAAAAAATCTATTTGACATAGAAAAAACAAAATAACCTTGCTAGACTTCATACTTATATATTTTATATTAGGTAGATCCTATTAAGATGAATTTTTTAGCTAAAAAATATAATCAACATTTTCGAAGAAAATTAATTTTTAATACATCTTCTGTAGATTTTAGCTATATATACGAATTGCAAAAAAAAGAGTTCCAAGATACTGGTGAACCAGTAGAAGTGAATTTCAGAGAAATTATCACTTCTGATACAGGTATAGATAAGCACACCCATTTAATACATAAGTATCCTGCAAAATTACTCAGAAGCATTCCATATTTTTTTCTTAATAGCAGTACTTTTGTTGGCAAAAAGAAAATCAGGGTTTTAGATCCCTTTAGTGGGTCAGGTACTGTATTGCTAGAAAGTATAATTTTAGGTCATGATGCTATGGGTGCAGATGCCAATCCTATGGCTAGATTGATTACTAAAGTAAAGACTACTAGTCTAAACCCCGATAAACTAAAATATTACTTAGAAAAAATCATCTCTAAAGCTTCAAACAAAAATTTAGACTTAGATTATGAGCCTCAAAAACTTTTAGATTGGGATTACTGGTTTAGTGAGGAATCCAAGAATTCTCTAAAGTCTATAATAGTTTCTGTAGATAAAATTAGAAATTCAGATGTGAGAGATTTCTTTAAAGTTTGTTTTTCTAATTGCGTTGGAAAAGTAAGCTATTCTGACCCTAATGTATCCGTCCCTGTAAAGCTTAACCCAGAACGCTTTCATAAAGATTCTCATCAAAGAAAAAAAGCAGATGAGTATTTGGATAAAATTAATAACATTGATGTTTTTGAGGTGTTTGAGAAGGTTTGCAATGCCAATATCAATAGGATGAAAAAGTTATACGAAACCCCTCTGACTGGTTCAGTAAAAAGTATTTCTCATGACTCAAGGTCACTTAATATAATTAAGGATGAATCAGTCGATTTAATTATAACTTCCCCTCCATATGGTGGGGCACAAAAATATATACGCTCCACTAGTTTAAATATAGGTTGGTTGAATTTGTGCAAAGAGGATAGTCTTAGCAAGCTTGACAAGCTTAATATAGGCAGAGAGAATTACAGTAAAAATGAATATAAAGACTTGGTATCAGTACCCTCAAAAGAAGCTAGTGAAGTCTTAAAAAAGATTTGGATAGAAAATCCGTTAAGGGCTCACATATCAGCCAATTATTTAAATGAAATGTATAAAGTTTTATCTGAATGCTACAGAGTTCTAAAAAAAGATAGGAGGTTTGTATTAGTTATAGGAAATAACCTAGTCGCTGGATATAATTTTGAGTCTCATAAGTATCTATCAGAAATATCTAAGCAGCTAGGATTTCAAGTTGAGTGTATTCTTAGGGATGATATAAAATCTAGAGGTTTAATGACTAAAAGAAATAAAACGGCAAGTATTATAGCTTGTGAATGGATAATAGTACTAAAAAAATGATACAATTTTTAGATAAGCCTGATGAAGAAGTCAAAGGCGAAATAGTTGATAAAATAAACACTTTGATTGATAAGGTCTGGTCGGACTCGGATATAGATTTAGATAAAGTTATGAGGTGGTCTAGCCAGTTTTCTCTGGATAGTAATGCCATCGATAATAAAGATGAAATACAGTTTCTACACCTCCTTTCAAAGTTCATGTATTTTGGCGAAAAGGAAATGAAGGAGTTAATAACTTCATTGTATAGAGACTTGTACAGATACGATGAGATTAAAAGAATTCGTAAAAAACTCAAAAACACACTTAATTTTGGTGATATAGAAACAGAGTTTAGAAAAATTGAGGACTCTACAAGGTTTTTAGGGATGGGTAAAAACCCTTCTGAAAGTGGAAACTTTCTTTTGTATTATTTTAGACAATTTAATAGCCTTAAAAAAGATTTATTTATTAATTATTCAGACGTCTTCGAAAGAAAGGAAGTAGAAGACTTAGATGAAGAGTTATCAAAAATATCAGGAACTCTAAAAAAGAACTATGATGGAGTAAAGTTGTTTTCTGCCAACTTAAAACAAGGAGTTGATAGGTATGTTTTTTTGGACGATATATGTGCATCAGGCAGTCAAGCTCTAGAATATTCAGAAGATATAGTAACTAAAATTAAAACTCAAAACCCTAAAATAAAAATATGCTATTTTGTTATTTTTGGTTTAAATACAGGTATGAGAAAGTTAAGGAGATTAAAGACTAAAGATGGACATAAGCTTTTTGACAGGGTAGCCTGCATCTATGAATTAGATGATTCCTTCAAGTGTTTTTCATCTAAATCAAGGTTTTACAAAGGACAAAAGCCTCCTGTTTCAAAAGAAATAGCTTACAAGAGTTGTGAAAAATATGACAAGCTGGCTAATAATAAAAAGATTTTTATAAGAGGCTATAAAGATGGGCAAATGTTATTGTCCCTACATCATAATACACCTGACAACGTTCCACCTCTATTTTGGGGAGAGGGTAATAATTGGAAACCAATATTTAAAAGGTTTCATAAAATATATTAAATATGTTTGATAATAATAAAATATACATAGATCCATTCGAGTACACTAAATCAACACTTATGTCATCTGGGCAAATTGAGAATCTTTGGGTAAAAAAATTAAACAGCATTGATACTTCTTTAATTACATCTAAGCAAAATCTATTTTTATTGGGTAGTAAAGGTAGTGGCAAAACTCATATACTCCGTAAACATAGCTTCCAAGTTCAAAAGTTTAGATTTGAAGTAAATAAACTAAGCATTGAGAAGGGGCTAAAAAAAGATGGTTATATCTCTACGTACTACCAATGCACGTCTGGAATGTCTTCTATTTTTAAAAATAAGGGAACATCTGATGAGGTATGGGATCGATTGTTTCAGTACTCTTTTGAAATATCATTTGCACTAAAATTATTAGATGTGGTTAGCGAGTTAGATTTCATCAAACTAGAGCAAGAAAATGTAATTGTAGAAAGTATAAAAGCTCTTTTCTTTAAACCTGAATATCTCGACCACATAAATAATTTTTCGGGTTTAATAAAGTTTTTAAAAGACTGTAATAATAAAATATACTTTGAAGTTAACCAAATAACTAATGATCACAGCGGGATAAGCAATATAGAAATATTGTTTAATAGAACATCTTTGTTGTTAAACATTCCTGATATATGCCAATCTACCTTACCAGCATTAAAAAATATAACTTTTATATATATTATCGATGAAATAGAGCATTTATCTGAATGTCAGCAAAAGTTTATAAATACACTCGTATATGATTTTCAAGATATTGGAGTAAAAATAGGCTGTAGAACATATGGGGTAAAAACTATTGAGACTTTAGGTGTAGAAAAAATCAGAAAATCTTCAGAAGTTGAAATATTTAAACTTGATGATAGTTACAGAGAATCATATGTCTCGGATAAGACCGAATACAAGGAGTTTTTTATTAAAGTTGTGGATAAAAGACTAAAAAATGTTGATGAAGAATCAATAGATCCAGAAAACTTATTTGGTAAATTTAGTTATGATTGGAAGAGCGAGGATATCCTTGCAATGGTAAACTCTTCTAGTGCGCCTGAAAGAAGGTATTTTAATAAATTCAGAAGTAAAATGAATTTTTTATCAAATAAATTCATTGACCAGATTATCAAGAACTTATCTTTTGGTAAATTCCCAGTTTTAGAGCAGACTGGAATATTTGCATTCTATAAATTAGCAGAAGATATTAAAAAGCCTAATGATTCACTTGAAGAATACTTGAAAATATCAGAAAGTTTAAAATCAGAGATAGAAAATTTAATATTAAAAGACAATCTTACCTCTGCTAAGAAAGATAGTCCAAATATCTGTGAAGCTTGGGATAAGTATAAAATGCATATAATTTTCAAGATGTTTCATAGTTATGCTAAACAGCCCGTTTATAGTGGGTTTGACAACCTTGTTAGAACTTCAGAGGGTATTCCGAGAAATTTTATAAATACATTAAAGTATATCGACAACAGGTCTTATAAATTAAAGAAAAATCCTAGATTCATTGATGAAGTCAAGTCTTATTCTCATTCAACACAGTCTGATGCATTTAAATATATAGCTTCTAGTTTCTTTGATGACATAAATGAGTGTGATGACAAAGAAAAATTGACGATTGCAATTAATAGGTTGGCTCACCTTTTTCAGTTAAATCATTATTCAGATAGACCTAAAGAGTGTTCTTTGATTTCTTTCTCATGTGAAGATTTTCACAAGGTAAATCAAGAGGCTGAATCTACCATTGAAATGTGCAAGCTTTATTCTCTTATCATAGAAGAAAAGGATGGTAGACCAGATAAAAATGGACTTAAGAGGCATATTAAATTTAGGCTTAATAGAACCTTATGTCCAAAGTGGAACCTTCCCTTAACAAAAGGGGGTACAGTTCAATTCTCACCTGCAAATATTGAGGCAATATTCGATCATGAAAAAGAGGATGATTTTGAAAGCCTTTATTTAAAGTGGGAGTCAGAGACTGAGTTTAAAGTTAAAGCCAAGAAAGTTAAGGTTAAAAATCTAAAAATAAAGGTTGAAAATCAAGAGGATTTATTTTGATGGACTTTTCTTATTTTTATAAAGAGTCAGTTAGTAGTTATAGATGTATACCTAAACTTGGTAGCTGGGATTATTTTTATAGTGCATTTAATTTGAGCCACAGAGTAGAGAAAGTTTTTAAAAATATAGACGCAAAAAATAAGTACTGGTTGGTTCATCCAGAGTACAATATAGATAAAGTTAATTTGCCAAAGGATAATGAATATTTTACATTTGAAGAAAGTGAAACTGAACAACAAAGGGTGTATAATTTATTCAACAATACAACTTTCCCCAATATAAAAAAACTTAAGAATAAAAAAATATGCTTTGATATTACTGGTATGATGAGGCACGAAATAATTTACCTCGTTAAGTTCTTAAAGGACAATAGTATAAAGCTATTCGACATAATATACTCTGAACCCAGTCATTATAATAATAGTGAAGACACGAAATTTACTAAAAAAACTGGTTCAGTAAGATCTGTTGATCATTTTTTTGAACTTCCTACAGATGATCATGAAAAATTAGGTGGTGATGACTTACTTATCTTTGGAGCGGGGTTTGATCATGAGGCTATAAGTAGAGTTGCAAGCTATTACAGGTCAATAAAGAACAAAGTCCATGTGATTGGTTTTCCATCTCTAAGCGCAGATATGTATCAGCAGAATATACAAAGGGCTAATATGGCAGAAGGTTCTATAGCGGAAGGAAAAAACAATGTTTATTTTGCTCCTGCTTCAGATCCCTTCTTGACGGCTAATGTTTTAACTAAAATACTTAGTGAGTATAGTGATGCAGCTAATATCTTTTTATCACCACTTTCAACTAAAGCACAAACTTTAGGATTTGCTTTGTTTTTTATATACGAGTTGTCTGGCAAAGATTTTGGTGCAGGTATAATTTTACCAGATACTATTCGCTACTCTGATAGCACTAGCGAAGGAATATCCAAAATATGGAAGTATACAATAGAGCTTCCATTATAATTTTGCGTCAGTGCTTAGTAAGTTTAGATTAATATGGTCTATTTGTTGGTATGTAATTTTTTACGAATTATTACTATTTATATTAATCAGGTATTTATATAGATTATTGGCATCCCTCCCAAGAGCCAATTTCCCTTTAGAATCACCAACTTAGTTTTTGAAGGGTTTTTCCTCCAATTTCGCGCCCGACTATTTTCCAACTTTTATACCCCCCTCAATCATTAAAGGGTAAGACCATTTTATTTATTAGGTAGAGATTATATAACTCAGTATAGCTAGGAAAG
>CAYGRX010000032.1:0-12465 GCA_964352365.1 uncultured Rickettsiales bacterium | reverse complement strand
GATGGTGGAATTTCTGATATTAAATTCTTTAAGTCTGCAGAAGGCCTTTATTATAAAAGAGGCAAGGGTGAAAGCTTGCTTGAAGACTATATAGTTTGGGAGGGTAAGCGTGCGGCGAGAGGAAAGACAGTTCCGCAAGGCTTCTCACGAGAAAACAAGTTTTAAAGAAAATTAATAACTTAAAATAACAAATTTGACATGGCAGTATTACCCCTAGTTATAGCACCAGATCCTAGGCTTAAAGAAATTAGCGAACCAGTTGCAAAGGCAGATATAAATGATGAGCTTCGTGGGTTTATGGATGACATGCTTGATACTATGTATGAGCATTATGGCTTAGGTTTAGCGGCAATACAAGTTGGCGTAAAAAAACGTATAATTACTATGGATATTGCGCAAGGTTCAATACGTTATGATGGCAGCCACGATCCAGACGCTGCACCTGACCCACTATTTATAATTAACCCTGAAATTGCTGAAGCTAGCAAAGAGCTTTTTGTTTTTGAAGAAGGTTGCTTAAGCTTTCCTACTCAATTTGCAAATGTTGAACGTCCTAAAAAGGTAAAAATTAAGTTTTTAGATTATCAAGGAAATGAGAAAGAACAAGAATTTGAAGGTTTAGCCGCAGTTTGCATTCAGCATGAAATTGATCATTTAGATGGTATAACTTTTGTTGATTATCTATCAAAACTAAAAAAAGATAGAATTTTGGACAAGACAAAAAAAATTAAAAAAAGATTAGAGAGCTAAATTTATATGTCTTTGATAGCAACCATAATATTAGTTTCTTCACTTGGTATTGGTTTTGCTTTCACAAAATTTATAGCTCCATCGATTAATCAATCTGTTTGGTATAACAAAATATCTGATAAACTACTTAACAATATCGGCCTTGCTGGTTGCCTAGTGCTTTTTATAGCTATATGGGGACAAATTTATATAAGCTTTAGCAAAATATTGTTTCTTGGTCTTTATACACCTTCTTGCGCTTTACTTGCTTTCTCATTAATTCGCGGCCTTGAAAAAGGTACTGCTGGTAGTCTTGCGCTTAATATTGGCTTTATTATCATGACTGGTTCTGGCTTCTTCTTTTAAACTTAACTTGTTGTTAAACTGCGTTTTGTTTGTAAAAATAGCCGGCATTACCCTGAGCGCACAGTTTAAATATAGAACCTATATTTACAAATACACTAATAAAAAAGCCCCTAGTAAATTAATACTTGAGGCTTTCTAGCTTTTGATTTTAGATCTAAGTTATTTACTTAGATTAGCTCTAATTTCTGTTCTTTCTTCTTCAGTTAAAGGAATTAAACCTTTAAGCGCAAGATATCCCTCATCACTAGCGGCCTCTTCAGAAACAAGCTCAGTAAGGAATTCTTTAAGGCCTGGTACAACACCAATATGTTCACCTTTAGCATACATAAATAATGAACGTGCAACTGGGTATGAACCGTCTGCAATGTTTTCAAATTCAGGTCCTACGCCTTCAATTAAACTACCTTGAACTTCACCTGAGTTTTGCTCCAAAAAGCTATATCCAAAAATACCTAAAGCATTATCATTATTTTTTAGTTTTTGAACTATAAGGTTATCATTTTCACCAGACTCAATATATTTACCATCTTCACGGATTAGATGACATTGTTTGGCACGAACTTTTCCATCTGGGTGAGCCGCTACAAAAGCTGGTAAATCTTTACAAGCTTTTTCCATTACGATTTCAACAAATGCATCGCGTGTTCCTGAAGTTGGTGGCGGGCCATAAACTTCAATAGTTGCATTCGGAAGTGAAGAATCTATCTCATTCCATTTTATATATGGATTTTCTACTAATTTACCATCAATCTCTACATACTTAGCTAAAGCGTTAAATAATTGAGAAATAGTCAGGTTATATCTGTTTTCAGCACTAGTAGAGTTTGCTAACACAATTCCATCAAAGCCGATTTTTACTTCTCTAACATCATTAACACCGTTTTTAGCGCAAAGCTCAACTTCGCTTTTTTTAATAGCTCTTGAAGCATTTGTTAAATCAGGAGTGTTCTCACCAACACCTGAGCAAAACAACTTCATACCTCCGCCAGTACCTGTTGATTCAACGATAGGAGTTTTAAATTCAGTCTTTGTACCAAATTCTTCAGCTGCAACTGTTGCAAAAGGGTAAACTGTTGATGATCCAACAATACGTATCTGGTCACGCGCTTCAGCTGTAAAAGGAGCTGATGCACATAATATAATTGTTAAACTTGCTAATATTTTTTTCGCGAAAGTTTTTTTCATTTCTGTCTCTCTTTAATTAAGTTTCTGACCATAGTTACGTATCATATACCAAGAACCCTTGCAATATCTAATCAGGATATTATAAAAAAACAGAATTTGTGAAATTAATTATAACTTATAAGAGGTTAAATAATATGGCTGGAAGAAATAAAATTGCATTAGTAGGTGCTGGTATGATAGGTGGAACTTTGGCTCATCTAATTGGTTTAAAAGAGCTAGGTGATGTTGTGTTGTTTGATATTACAGAAGGTATGCCTGAAGGTAAGGCTCTTGATATAGCACAAAGTTCAGCTGTTGAGGGGTTTGACTCAAACCTTAGAGGAACTCAAGATTATGCAGATATAGCAGAAAGTGATGTTGTTATTGTAACAGCTGGTGTTCCACGTAAACCAGGCATGAGCCGTGATGATTTGCTTGGCATTAACACTAAAATTATTACTCAGGTTGCTGAAGGTATTAAAACTCACGCCCCAAATGCGTTTGTAATTGTTATAACTAACCCATTAGATGTTATGGTTGGTATTATGCAAAAAGAAACTGGCTTTGACCCGAAAAAAGTCGTGGGAATGGCTGGTGTTTTAGATTCAAGCCGTTTCAAACTTTTCTTGGCTGAAGAATTTAAGGTTTCAATTGAAGATATTACAACCTTCGTTCTTGGCGGTCATGGTGATACCATGGTTCCAAGTGTTAGATATTCAACAGTTGCAGGAATTCCTTTACCAGATCTAATTAAAATGGGTTGGACTACGCAAGAAAAACTAGACCAAATTGTTCAAAGAACTCGTGATGGTGGCGCTGAAATTGTTGCCCTACTTAAAAACGGCTCTGCTTTTTATGCTCCAGCTTCAAGTGCTGTTGCTATGGCCGAAAGCTTTTTGAAAGATAAGAAACGTGTTCTACCATGTGCGGCTCACTTAACTGGTCAATATGGTGTTAATGATCTTTATGTTGGCGTGCCCGTTGTAATAGGCAAAGATGGAGTAGAGAGAATCGTAGAAATTGAATTAGATGCCGATGAAAAAGCTGGATTTGATAAATCAGTCCAAGCCGTTAAAGACCTAGCCGCAGCAGTAGCTAATTTGTAGGAAATGAAACTGAAGGTAAGCCAACTATATCACTGAGTTTAGTTGGCTTATTATTACATTTAGATTTTAATTAACTGCCATTTACTCATATTTCTAATAATATGAATTAGAAATAATCATCTCTATCTGAGAAAATTTTATCTACTTTAGAGATAAGCTTAGTATGGCAAATGATTAGAATTTTATCATATTCTTTTATAATTGTATCATCGTCAGGTACAGTTACTTCACCTTTTTTACTTTGTATAATTGAAATATTAACTCCCTCTGGAAGCTCAAGGTCAGAAATAGTTTTTCCAACTAATGAAGAACTTGGAACAGCCTGCGTTTCAACTATCTCCATTGAACCAGAATAAATGGATTGCGCGGCTGTTACCTTACCCTTTCTAATATGTTGTAGAATTGTTGAGACTGTTGTTTCACGCGGGTTAACATCAACATCAATGCCAAGAGATGAGAATAGAGGAAGGTAGCTCCTACCCTTATTAATTAGACACACAGATGTTTTGCAACCATATTTTTTTCCTAAAATACAGCTTAGGATGTTAACTTCATCATCATCTGTAACGGCAAGTATTGTCTCTGCTTTAGAAATCCCAGCTTCCTGCATAATTTCACTATCAAGCGCGTTTCCATTTATCACAGTAACTTTCTCAAGCTTTGAGGCAATATATTCTGCTCTGTCCTTATTCATTTCAATGATTTTAATATTAAGATCCTCTTCAACTGATAGTTTTTCTGATAGTAAATAACCAATGTTACCACCGCCAACAATAACAAGCCTCCTAGCCTCTTCTTCGGTGTGGCCGAATAAGCTCATCATCTTTTTTACATTTAGCTTATCAGTAGCAAAAAATATTTCATCTAAAGATTCAATTTTATCAGTTTTCTTAGGCAAAAAAGGTTTCCCATCCCTAAAGATTGCCATAACATTTGCTGCTACATTTGGATATTCATCCGATATTTGAGCAATTGTCTTACCTCTAAGTGGAAAATCTTCCTCGCATCGCACCTCAGTAACCCTTATATCACCTGAAAAGAACTCAATTGCATCCATTGCGCCAGGAACATGCAAACGGTTAATAATGGCTTTTGCAACTTCTAATTCTGGTGAGATGATATAATCTATCGGGAGATGGTTTTTTCTGTATAAGCCTTTCCAGATTGGGTCTAAGTAATTTCTGTGTCTAATTCGAGCAATTTTAATTGGAACATCAAAAAGTGAATGTGCAATTTGGCAAATAACCATATTTACTTCATCTGACGTGGTAACTGCAATAAGCATTTCAGCATCCGCAAGCCCCGCCTCCTCAAGGACATTAGGGTGGGCTGGGTAACCTTTTTTTACTGTAACTTCTAAAGTATTGCGAATCTTTTCAATATTCTTTTCATTGTCATCTACGATTGTGACATCATTATTTTCTTTTGTTAGTTGGCGTGCAATTCCAATACCAACCTGACCGCCACCACAAACTACAATTTTCATCGTTTTACCAAGCTTTGATTATCAAAATTTAAATATGAAATATTATAATATTGGTCTTAATTGATACTTAACTATTGTTAGATATTCACCTTTTTCAGGTTCAATAATTAGTTTTTCACCATCTTTTTCAAAATTTAGTTTTGAAACTTCCTTCCATCCAAATTGTGGCATTACATCTCTGTAAAATTCTTCGACCTCTTTAGGCTCTGAAACACCTGCTGCATATGTATCTACGATTCTGCCCTCTGCTGAATCAAAAAAGCTACCTGTAGTAGGGTCCACTTCAAAATCTTTTGGAAGTGGAACGTCTGGCACAGATGGAACGAATGAGTGAACGCCCTTAGTATTACTAGCGCTAACGCAAGCAGCAGCAACAAACAAAACGGCTAGGGCAAAAAAATTCTTTAGATTCATTATAAATCTTCATTTGGTTTTAGTTATTTTTGGCATTTCGGGCAATAAAAACTACTTCTACCCTGTTGCACAATTCTTTTTATATTAGTAGCGCAGATAAGGCAAGGTTCATTTTCCCTACCATAAACTTTGAAACTATGCTGAAAATAACCAACATCGCCGTCACTTCTAACATAATCTCTCAACGTCGAACCGCCAGATTTTATAGCATCCTTCAGAACTTGTTTAATGTTTACTACTAGTTCCTCTAGTTTTTTAGCATTTAACTCTCCCGCTTGCTTTATGGGACTTATATTTGTTCTGAACAAACTTTCACTAGCATAAATATTACCCACCCCCACTACATTCTTGCTATCCATAATAGCTTGCTTAATATTAACATGCTTGTTTTTGAACTTAGCTTTCAAATATTTAGCATCAAAGTTAGAGGTTAGTGGTTCTGGCCCTAAATGTGATATCAGCTTGTGAGATTCAAATTCTTCAATATTTATTAACGTTACCAAACCAAAGCGCCTTGCATCATTAAAAACAATGCTAGAATTATCATCCATTCTAAGATGAAAATGATCATGCTTAGCCTTCTCAAAAATGCTATCATCTTCAAGATATAAAAGCTTGCCACTCATACCTAAATGAATGACTAAATAATCTTCTTTACCATAATCTATAAGAAGGTATTTTGAGCGCCTAATTATATTTTCTATTTTACCTCCTTCAATCTTTTCTGCTATTTCTTGAGGCACAGGAATTCGTAAATCATGCCTATAGACAGTACATTCCACTATAGTTTTACCCAGTAAATTAGGCTCTAATCCGCGTTTTATGGTTTCAACTTCTGGCAACTCCGGCATAAAAATCTTTCATATATTGTGTTTAAGCACTATATAGTTTGTTCTGTAACTAAATTCTATAGCTTAAATGATAGCAAAAAAAGAAACAGATTTTGGGTTCACAAAAGTTGAATATAAAGAAAAGCAAGGACTTGTTAATGGAGTTTTTGAGTCTGTATCCAGCAAATATGACATTATGAATGACCTTATGAGTTTTGGTTTACATAGGTTGTGGAAAAAGCATTTTTTAGGCGAGTTGAAAGTTAAAGAAGGTAGCAAGCTTCTAGACCTTGCAGCAGGTAGTGGTGATATTTCATTCAGTTATTTAAGTAAAGCTGATGCTATGGATGTTAATGTTGAATGTGTCATTACTGATGTTAACCCACATATGCTAAAAATTGCTGAAGAGAAAGCCATTGATAAAGGCCTAAAAACTGAGTCAATTAACTTCCTGATTGTTAATGCAGAAGAGATTCCATTTGAAGATAATAGTTTTGATTTATGTACCATTTCCTTTGGGATTAGAAATGTAACTGATATTCCAAAAGCTCTATCAGAAATTCATAGAGTTTTAAAACCAGGCGGAAAATTTGTTTGCTTAGAATTCTCACAAATGAATAGTCAATTATTACAAAAAATTTATGATGAATATTCCTTTAGGATAATTCCAAAAATGGGAAAGATTGTTGCTGGAGATCTAGAGTCTTATCAATATCTAGTTGAGAGTATTCGTAAATTCCCTATGGCAGAAATATTTAGAATTATGCTTGAAGAAGCTGGCTTCTCAAAAACTTCATTTGAGAAGCTAACTCATGGAGTTGTAGCAATTCATAAAGGTTGGAAAATATAAATATAGTGTTTAATGGAATAAAAAACATAACAAGACTTACTCAAATTCTTAGAATTTTGGCAAAGCATGATGCATTGTTTTTTGTTCAAGATGCCAAAGCTTTTCCTGTAATATCTAAATTTGCTAATTTAGCGGCCTTATCTAAAGAAAAAAAATCTAAAGGTTTAAGGCAGGGCCAAAGGTTGTCTAACGCATTTACAGAATTAGGGCCAACCTTCATTAAGTTGGGCCAGGCTTTATCTGTAAGATCTGACATTGTAGGCGAGGAAATCTCTGAAGACTTGGCTAATTTGCAAGATAACCTTCCCCCCTTTGATAGTGAAGTTGCGATAAGAATTATAGAAACTGAGCTAGAAGATAACGTAGATAATCTGTTTAAAAAATTTGATAGAACACCAGTTGCCGCTGCTTCAATTGCACAAGTCCATTTTGCAGAAAGTTTACTTGGTGAACAATTGGCAATTAAAGTTTTAAGACCAGGAATTGAAAAGAAGTTTATGAAGGATCTCGACCTTCTTTTTTGGATCGCGAATAATGTTGAAACTAAACTTCCTAAATACCGTCGTTTAAAACTTATTAAGACAGTTCAAACATTTGCAGAAACAACTTATAATGAAATGGATTTATCACTTGAGGCAGCAGCAGCAAGCGAGCTTGCACAAAATTTCACTGGTGACCCTGACATAAGAGTGCCCAAGGTTTATTGGCAGAAGACAACTCACAAAGTTTTAACTATTGAGCGTTTTGTTGGCGTTCAAATTAACAATGTAAAAGCCTTAGAGAAATTAAATCTAGACCCTAATGATATATTGCATAAATCTGCCAATATCTTCATGAAGCAGAGTTTGCGTGATGGATTCTTTCATGCTGATATGCATCCTGGGAACGTTCTTGTTGATAAAAATGGCAAAATTTGTGTTTTTGACTTCGGAATTATGGGGCGTATTGACCGTAAAACAAAAATCTTTTTGGCAGAAATGTTACTTGGCTTTTTAAATGGTGATTACGAAAAAGTTTCTGACATACATTTTGAAGCTGGCTATATACCGAAAGATCAAGATAGATTATTGTTTGCACAGGCCTGTAGGTCAATTGGCGAGCCTATTATGGATTTACCACAGAATGAAATATCTATAGCAAAGTTACTACAGCAGTTATTTAGAATAACTGAACGCTTCAAAATGGAAACTCAGCCACAATTATTACTTCTTCAAAAAACCATGATGATGGCAGAAGGAATTGGCAGAAGTTTAAACCCTAATGTTAATTTCTGGGAAATTTCACGCGATATTATAGAAAGTTGGGGTAAGGATAATCTGGGGCCAAAAGCAAGAGTTGAAGATAAGCTGAAAGATGCTATTTCTGCTTTTGATAAATTAAATGAAGTAGCCCAAAATTTAGACAAGATTGTTACTGATAAAGGAATATTAGTGAATTATAATATTGAGAAGGAAATTAAAAATCACAATGGTGATAGCTTTTTAAAAGGTTTTCTTTTTGCAACAATTATTGGCTTATTACTTTATATTATTTCATTATGGCAAACATATTAATTATATCTACTGGCAGTATCGCTGCCGTAAAAATTCCTGATTTAGTAAGCAAACTTGTTAAGCTTGGTCACAAACCAACCTGCGTATTAACTAATTCGGCCCAGAATTTTGTAACTGTAGATTCTCTATCTTATTTATCTGGTGGTAAAACATATACTGAGTTATTTGATTCTGATGATGAAAGCAAAATGGAGCATATTCAACTTTCACGTAGTAATGATATCATTCTCGTTGCACCTGCGAGTGCAGACTTTATTGCAAAAATGGCCCATGGGTTTTGTAATGACCTAGCTTCAACTATATGCTTAGCATCAAACAAAAAAATTCTCGTTGCACCTGCAATGAACACAGAAATGTATAATAAACCCTCCACTCAAAGAAATATTACCCAACTAATATCTGATGGTATATCAATTATTAAGCCTGAAAAAGGCATGCTTGCTTGTGGGGAAGAGGGAATTGGTAGAATGTCTGAGATTGATAATATAATTTCCTTCTTAGAGGATGAGTTAAATAGAGTTTCTTTCACAAATAATCCTAGAGATGATGACAAAGATCACCTCCTCGCTGGTTTAACATGCCTAGTTACAAGTGGCCCAACTAGAGAGAATATTGATCCTGTTCGGTATATTTCAAACTATTCGTCAGGAAAGCAAGGTTACGCTATAGCGGAATCTTTGGCTAATTATGGAGCTGATGTAACACTTGTTTCTGGCCCAACTAATATTGAGCCACCTAGTAATGTTAAATTAATTATTATTGAGTCTGCATATGAGATGAAAGAAGCTTGCGATAAACTTCTTCCAGTAAATATTGCCGTTTGTACTGCTGCAGTTGCAGATTGGAGGCCAGAAAATTTACCCACGCAAAAAATTAAGAAGAAGAAAGGTGAAACCTCACATACAATAAATTTAATCGAGAACCCTGATATATTATTTGAAATTTCTAATTCAGATACAAAAAGGCCTGAACTCGTTATTGGCTTTGCAGCAGAGA
The DNA here is from genome assembly GCA_964352365.1 of uncultured Rickettsiales bacterium. Lineage (GTDB taxonomy): Bacteria > Pseudomonadota > Alphaproteobacteria > Rickettsiales > UBA8987 > CAYGRX01. The sequence continues at coordinate 2,971 of CAYGRX010000032.1, read as the reverse complement.
CGGAAAACCTTATAAAAAATGCTTCCTCTAAGCTCCTAAAAAAGAATTGCGACTGGATTGTAGCTAACAATGTTGCAGAAAATGATGTTTTTAACTCCGATAAGAACTCTGTAAAAATCATTTCATCTGATGGAGTTATCGAGGAGCGTGATAATATTCAAAAAACAGAAGTGGCTGAAATCTTAAGTAGTTTAATTGCAGACCATTTTAACAATGGGAAAGTTTGCTATTTAAAAGAAAATTAGCTATACAGGAACTCTTTTGTTTCACGTGAAACAATCAACTTATTCTATTGTTATTAAACTATCTAAATAACCCGAGTATTTTATAGCAAAGAAAATAATATAAAATGCAATAGTTGTTTGCACTGCGGCAACTTGGTCATCTATCATGATGCCAAATCCCCCACTATATTTTCTATCGAAGTAGTTAGTTGGCCATGGTTTTGCCATATCAAAAATTCTAAATAATATAAAATGGGCTAAAAAGAAATACGCTGAAAGCGAAACATATAATAGATATTCACCTCTATCAAAATCTATCAGGAATGCATAAAATAAACAAGAAAGTGTTACTGCGGTGAATATTCCCGCAACTTCATCTATAACAACTTCACCAGGGTCTTTTTTATTAAATTCACGCGAATAAATTTCTGACACATATTGCCCTATGATGTATAGCAAACATGATAATATCAGCATTACATATATTATGTAGTCGGGATTAATGAAACCTGAGCCAACGGCAAAAAAAATTTCACCACTATCATAGCTAAAGTCATGTGGCTGGTAGAATATGCATAGAATTGCTACCATACCTGCTATTGTACCAAATGTACCAGGTAATATAGGTACTTTACCTACATAAAAGAAGGTGGCAATGAATGATGCAAAATGTTTTAACATTAATCTAACAACCCTAAATACTTAAGTTTATCTTCCACTATATCTTTTGTAAAAGGCTTCATTATATACTCGCTTGCTCCAGCTTCTATAGCTTTAGTTATTTTATCAATTTCAGCTTCTGTCGTACAAAAAATAACTTTTGTTTCATCCAGCAGGTTCTGCTCTCTTGCTTTTATAAGAAATTCCATGCCATCCATAACTGGCATATTCCAATCTAGCAAAATGAAATCATATTTCTCTTGCGAGATTTTACCTAATGCAATTAAGCCATTTTCAGCCTCATCAGATTTAATTCCCAGATCATTCATTATTGATCTAGAAACAGTTCTAACTACTTTGGAGTCTTCAACTATCAGAGTTTTCATGTTTCTATAAATTAAAAATTTAGCATTTTGTTAATATCCAGAATAAGCATTAACTCGTTCTCTGTTTTGAATACCCCCTTTGACACCTCTTTCCAATTTTCGGACAAATTAGCTGGGTTATTCTCGAAGAATTTAGTTTTCATTGTTTTTGCTTCACCAACAGCATCAACCTCAAGGGCATAAAGCTCATCATCATGCTCTACTACTACATTCATCACTTTTGAGCCTGCTTCTCTTGGTCTGATTCCAAGCCTTTTTCTAGCATCAATGACCGTTACTATTCTACCGCGAAGGTTTATATAGCCAGCTATCTCCGGCTTTGAAAGTGGTATATTTGTAATTGAAAATGGTTTTAGCACATCCCTAACTTTTAAAACAGCTATACCGAATATCTGACTACCTAAACGAACCGTTAAAAATTGTTCAGATCTCTCCAGTTCATGAATATCTGGAAGGCTATTCTCTAATTTAACTATTTTACTATCTGACACCTAGACTACCATTTTTTTATCTTCTAAAATCTCTGTAATTCTAGCAACTACTTTGTTTCTATGTGCTTTGGTGATTAATGATTCAAAACCTATAACTGTCAAGTCCTCACTAAAATCCCCTTCCTCATGAGAGGTTAACGCTATAAATGGGATATGTTTTAACGCCTCATCTTTTTTTGCTTCTTTTACAAATTCTACACCATTCATAACCGGCATATCAATATCTGATATCACAATATCAAACTCATTATGATGCTTTTTAAGCATGTTTAAACCCTCTAGCCCATCTTCACAAGTTGTTACTCTATATCCAGAAGCTAAAATAACTGGCCTCATAAATTTTCTAAAGAAAGAGCTATCATCAACTAGTAAAACATGCCTTCTATCATCTTCAGCATAAAGGTCTTGTTCAATTTTATTAGATTCACCGTGACCTAGCCAATCATCGAATATATTAGATATATGATGGCTTATATCAACTATTTCTGTAGTTTGACCTTTCATTACCATACTACCAAGTATACCATCTTTCTTAGAGGAAGATTTAATTTCTAACTTAGCTTTAATAATGTCTATTACGCTTTCAACGTAAACGCCAAGTATGCGGTTTCTATCAATAAAAACAATCGTGTCATAAAGACCTTCTGTAGGTAATTCCTTATTATCATCAATAGAGATCAACTTCATTAATCCCCCTCTATATTGAATCACTACATCGTCTCCCGACTTTTCTATCTTTCCGTAATCAACTTCTTCTAATCTGGAAACCAGCTCCAATGGTATAGCTTTTGGAGTGTTGCTAATGGTTTTAAACATTAAGAAGTTTATTTCATCTTCATCAAATGCACTTTTCTTATCTTCTTCCAGCGCTTCGTTAGAGATAGATTGAATATTGCTATGTTTGAGTATGCCATTCGGATCTATAATCAAAATGACTCGTCCATCACCTAAAATTGTACTACCAGAATATGCGTCTATTGACTTAACAAGCTTAGTCTTTGGCTTAACAACAATTTCTTCCGTGTGCAGAACCTTATCCACTGATATTCCAAAACTACTTGAGCCAACTTCACAAACCACAACAAAATTTTCACGCTCTGTATCATCTTCGGCTCTGTCAACATGCAAAACTTCTGATAGTGAAATTAAAGATAATAACCTGCCACGTCTTCTTAAAACTGTTGATCCATTGATTGTTTCAGTTTTGTGT
>CAYGRX010000031.1:0-12953 GCA_964352365.1 uncultured Rickettsiales bacterium | reverse complement strand
AAAATTTCATATTAGCCCTTTAAACTATCAATAAAATCAGCCCAATCTTGCATCATTTGCGTTCTTTCCTCTATAAAAGTGGCTCTGTCATATGCCGCATCAATTTTATTAGTTTTAGCATGCGCTAACTGTAAATCTGGTACTTCATGCCTATAACCTAATTTTTCTTTTATAGCTGAAAGAGCAAAAGCTCTAAAACCATGAATTGTTGCAACTCCTTTATAGCCAAGTTTATATAAAGCACGCAGAACAGTGTCTTCATGCAATGGCTTCCTAGGTTTATGAATAGTAGGAAAAACAAATTAATTTGCCCCGTTCATAGCTTTAAGTTCATTTAAAATTTCTAGGGTTTGTTTTGAGAGTGGAACTATATGCTCTTTTCTCATTTTCATACGCTCAGCAGGAATAAGCCAAACTTTCGTTTCAAAGTTAAACTCACACCATTTAGCGTGATTAGTTCTGTTTTTCTAGTGAAGGTTAGCACCATCATTTTCAAAGCTAAACAAGTTTGCTTAAATAATCTTGCTTCATTACCTTCTATTTGCCTTAAAAATTATATTTCACCCTCCACAACTTACTTCCTTTGGGTGTTCTTTTGCCTATAGGTAATACATCCATAAACAGACCACCTTCATCATAAACCTTATATGGCTTATCTTTTGGCTTTGCACTTTTAAATAAAATATCTGTCTTTGACATATTGGGGTAAGTTTTAAATTATTTTTCTAACTTACCCCATAACTTACCCCAATTTATATTATATGTCTATAGAGTTCCTGAACACTTACCAGACACTAAATGCCTTGAAGGCGTTACTTTAACTGGTGTTATTAGAGTTTTTGGGAGTTTATTAGATGTATTTATGGAGCGGGTGAAGGGATTCGAACCCTCGACATTAACCTTGGCAAGGTTACGCTCTACCCCTGAGCTACACCCGCGTGCATATATTTTTGGAATAGATGTGGAGAATATATTAATATATCAAAATATATCAAGAAAAATTTTAACGCTTATCAAAAAGCATTAAATGTTTTTATATTTAAGCATATTTAAATAAGTGCTTCACCACTTCTATATTTATTGAATCATCTTCAACATGCTTAATCATATCAACGATTGAAACCACCCCTTTTAGCTTATCACTATTTTTATCAAGAACAACAAGGCGCTTTATTCCATTTTCAGAAATGTGATCTGCAGCAAACTCCAGAGTTTCGTTTTCATAACAGCTAATAACATTACTTGTCATAACTTCTTTAACTTGAGTGTCTCTAGCAAGCTTCTCTTCTGCGATTCCATAAAAAACAATATCCCTGTCAGTGATAACACCTGATATATCATCATTCTCATTAACTACAATTAAGAACCCGCAATCATGCTTAACCATTAACTTAGTAGCATCTGTTAAGCTTTTAGATTCTTTAATTAGATGAGGGTTCTTACTCATAACATCAGAAACATATTCTTTTTTATAGTAGCTATTAAAGGCTTTCTCATCAAAGGCGTTAGGATTTTTAAGTGCATTATTCATATACCCTCTATGTTTTGATTCATTTTATAGTCATAGCATAAAATAAAGTTTTTAAAAGCGTGAGTTAGTTAAAATTTCTTGATTTTACATAATCTTAATATTAGAAGGGACTCTCATTCGTGGCGGGTGTAGCTCAGTTGGTTAGAGCACCGGTTTGTGGTTCCGGGGGTCGCGGGTTCGAATCCCGTCACTCGCCCCACTTATGAAAAGTTGTTTTACTCCATTTATTCTTTTAGATTTACTTTTTAAAATTTAATCACTTGATGATGTATAATCTCAAGTGTAAAAGATAATTATGTTTGGAAAGAAAAAATATAATATTGATTTTGAATCAGCTGCAAAAAGACTTGAAGGGGTTGTAAAGCATACCGTTCTAGAGCTAAACGAAAACCTATCAAAAAAATATAAAGCAAAAATTTATTTAAAGCGTGAAGACTTGCAGGTCGTTAGATCTTTCAAGCTGAGAGGGGCTTACAATAAAATCAGCGGCTTAAGTGAAGTTAAGCAAAGGGCAGGTGTTGTTTGTGCTAGTGCTGGTAACCATGCACAAGGTTTCGCGCATAGCTGTAATATACTGAAGATAAATGGCGTTGTTTTTATGCCAGCAATAACTCCAAACCAGAAGATTCGTCAAACTAGAATGTTTGGGGGGAGGTTTGTGGAAGTTATTCTGACAGGTGATACTTATGATGAATGTGCTTTAGCCGCAAAAAAATACGCAAAAGAAAATAAAAAAACTCTAATACCACCTTTTGATGACATAGAAGTAATAGCAGGACAAGGAACTGTTGCTTTAGAAGTATTGGAAGATCTAGAGAAATTTTGAAATATTAAATCTGATTTTTTATTTATTCCAATCTGCGGTGGTGGATTATTTTCTGGAATAGTAACTATATTTAAACAGAAGTCTCCTAAAACAAAAATAGTTGGAATTGAGCCCGCTGGAGCACCAGCTATGTATGAATCTTTCAAGGCAAAAAAACCAATTACTCTAGAAAAAATAGATACATTTGTTGATGGGGCATCAGTTAAAGCTGTTGGTGAAAATACTTTTAACATTTGTAAACAAGTAGTTGATGACCTTATTCTTTTAGATGAAGGCCAAATATGCACTACAATTTTAGATTTATATAATAGTGAAGCAATAGTAGCTGAGCCCGCAGGTGCTATGAGTATTGCAGCACTTGACCAATATGCGGATGAAATAAAAGGTAAAACTGTTATTTGCATTGTTTGCGGCGGAAATAACGACATTGATCGTATGGCAGAGATCAAAGAACGATCACAAAGGTTTGAAGGTGTAAAACATTATTTTCTAGTTCAGTTCCCGCAACGCGCAGGGGCTTTAAAAGAATTTGTAAATGATGTACTTGGTGAGGAAGATGACATTACACGTTTTGAATATATGAAAAAAAATGCTAAAGAAACTGGCCCTGCATTAATTGGAGTTTTACTAAAAAACCCTAAAGATTATAGCCCACTTCTAAAACGCATGAAGAAAGCAGGAATTAAATGTACAGAACTTAACAAAGATGATACTTTGTTTGGATATTTGGTTTAATCTAGAGTCAATAAAATACATTAGCTAACTTTTAGTTTTTCCGCAGCAGCTCTTGCTTCATCAGTAACTAATTCTCCAGAAATTAAACGAGCAACTTCTTCATTTGCTCTTTGCTGATCAAGCTGTGAAACTGAAACTGAAACAGTCTCTCCTTCAATTTTTTTAAAAACTAAATAGTGATTATCAGCTTTTGAGGCAACTTGTGGCTGATGGGTTATACATAGAACCTGATTATTTATAGATAACTCTTTAAGTTTAAGTCCAACCGCATCCGCAGTTGCACCAGAAATTCCAGTATCAATTTCATCAAAAATTACACAAGTATTTGAACTCTTTGATAAAGCAATTTTGATTGCAAGCATCAACCTTGAAAGCTCACCACCAGATGCTGTTTTAGATATATCTGTAAAGTTCTGGCCGGGGTTAATTGAAGCTTTAAACGTGATATTATCAATGCCAGCTGGTGTAATATTATTTTCGTCTGGTAATATTTCAACTAGAAATTTTGCCGCAGGCATTTTAAGATCGGGAAGGTTTTTAAGAACGTGCGCCTCCAGCAACCTTGCTTTATCTTGCCTAATTTTAGAAAGCTTATTTGCCTCAACCAAGTAAATATCTTTTAAATTTTCTATCTCTTTTTTTCTGGAATCTAGGGAATGTTCGCCTGAGTCCAATACAGATAGCTTTTCTTCAATTTCCTTAGTGTATATAACAAGTTCATCTGTAGTTTTGCGATGTTTGCGGGAAAGTTCACGAATTGCGTATAAACGGTCTTCAATTTCCTCAAGATTACCTGATCCACTAGAAAATTCTGATAATATATTTTCCACCTCATCACGAGATTCATGTAGATCAATTGTGGATCTATCAACTATATCTATAATATTATTTAATTTTTCAGTAACCTCTCCTTCCAATGATTCTGAGAGCTTTATAAGGCTCTTATGAGCTTGATATAAACTCGCAAGGGATTCATCTGAAAGGGACTTTGCAGCTGTATTTAGTGAATCATTTATATGCTTTGAATTTTTAAGGTTAGTTTTAAGTGCAACAAGCTCATTTTCTTCACCTTCATAAATATTTGCATTTTTAAGTTCAGATAATATAAAACGAAGATAATCTTCCTCTTGTTTAATTTTTTCAGCTTCTTGGCTTAATCTTTCATAAGCTATTTGTTTTTGTCTAAGTTCGTCATATTTTTCTTTCAAGGTGATTTTATTTTCTTCAACATCAGCATATTCATCTAATATTAGAATATGACCTGATTTATCAAGCAGGTTAGAGAAATCATGCTGACCGTACATTTCAAGCAGAAGAGGGGATATTTCCTTCAAAATATTCAAGGAGACTGGCTCATTATTTATATATATTTGAGACCTGCCTGCAGCTGAAAATGATCTTTTAATTATGATGCTATTTTCAATTTCTATATCTTGAGCATTAAGTATTTTTTTTACAGCTATGTTTTTTGAGATATCAAACTCTGCAACCACTGAGCCTTTATCAGAGCCTTTTTTAACTGAAACATTATTATTTCTACCACCAAAACATAATGAAAGGCAATCTAACAAAACTGATTTTCCAGAGCCTGTTTCACCTGTAATTACATTAAATCTAGAGCCAAAACTAAGTTCAACTTGCTCAATAATTATCAGGTTTTTTATGTTTAAAGAAAGTAGCATAACATATAACTACTCTTTTTTCACTCCACCTTCAATAATAGAAACGATTTTTGAAGGATTCCAAGTAATATGACCTGAAGGTGAGATATCATAAAGATATATATCTCTACCTGCTTCTTTTGCTTGTTTAAAAATACTTTCAGAATGAAAAAAATTGCTTGTGAGATCTTCTTTAGAGTGGAAAAGATTTATCTTTCCTTTAAAATTAGTTGTTTTTAATATATCTGCACTATTTAATTGGTGGTCTAAATAAGAGTTAATATCTTTTGTTTTTAAGTCAGGATGAAGTTCAACCACTTTTTCATGCATACTTGCAAAAGGGGCAATTAAATTAAGGGTTTTAATATTTAAGTTACTGTTATTTGTAAGTTCTTTCATCAAAGCTGATGCAGAAAAACAACCTAAAGATTCGCCTATAATGTTGATGTTTTTATATTCTTCTTTCTCTAAAAACTCAGCTATAGACCTTATATCCATTAAAAATCCTGCTTCGCTTGGCTTCCCACTAGATTTTCCATATCCCCTATGTGAAACTGCTACAAAACCGTAACCTCGTGAAGATAATTCCCTGAGTAATTTTACCCGATATCCTCTATCATATTCTTCATTTTTTTTAGGTTTTCCAACATCTCCTAAATGCCCAGTATTGCCATGGAAAAAAACAAATATCTCTTCATCTTCTTGGTTAGACTGCCTTACCCAAATGTTAATAACTTCACCATCTTTGGTTTTTAAACTAACATTGACAGTTTCACTGAGTCCATATTCATCAGGATTTTTGATTTCTTCAATATTTGATGCTGTTGGCTTAAATATCATTGAGCCCTGAAGTAGAGATAGGAAGAAAAGTTTTATAGTACCAATCATTGTTTCCCGTATTTGTTATTATCTATTATAATTTATCATTCTATAGCTTAAGCTCTCTGCTAGGTGCTGTTTTTGAATGATATCAGATTGCTCAAGATCCGCAATAGTTCTGGCGGTTTTTAAAACTTTTGAATGCCCACGCATTGAAAGCTTCAACTTTTCCACTCCAGTTTTTAAAAGACTATTTGCTCTTTCATCCAGCTTACAAAGCTCCATTAAATCACCACCTTCAATTTCAGAATTAAGGTTAAACTTAGTATTTTTAAGTCTTTCTTCTTGAATTAACCTAGCATCCAAAACTCTTTTCCTAATATTTTTTGAAGGCTCAGATTCTTGTTTTTCATATGCGTGCAGAGGGTTTTGCGATGAAACCTCAATATGAATATCAAAACGGTCTAGCAGTGGGCCAGAGAGCTTCATTTGATATTCCTGCCCACACCTAGGGGCACGTGAACAAGCTTGTTCAGGCTCAGATAAATATCCGCATTTACATGGATTCATAGCAGCTATTAGCTGAAAATTTGATGGATAGGTTACATGAGAATTTACTCGTGAAATTGAAACTTCCTTTGTTTCTAGTGGTTGCCTTAGTGAATCTAAAACTTGACGAGGAAATTCAGGTAACTCATCCAGAAATAAAATTCCATTATGTGAAAGGGATATCTCCCCCGGCTTTACTTTTGCACCACCACCAATCATGGAGGGCATAGAGCAATTATGATGTGGCGAACGAAAAGGCCTATTAGTTACTAACTTACCTGCTCTAATATTACCTGCAACAGAGTGAATGATTGAAGTTTCAAGAATTTCTTTTGAGGATAGATCAGGCATAATACTTGGGATACGAGATGCAATCATGGACTTACCAGAACCTGGAGGCCCACTCATTAACAAGTTATGTCCGCCAGCAGCTGCAATTTCCGCAGCACGCTTAGCATTCTCCTGCCCCTTAATGTCAGAAAAGTCTGGATAATTAATTGTCCCCGAGACATTTGGGACAAATTCTATTTCAGAAATTTGCTGTTTATTATTAAAGTGGTTTATCAAATCTAAAATATTCTTTGCGCCAAGAACATACATTTCATCACTCGCCCATTTTGCCTCCATGGCATTTTCAGCGGGACAAATTATTCCCTTACCACTCTGATTAGCCGATATAGCCGCTGGCAGAACACCATTAACCGCAACTAGCCCCCCGTCAAGGGCAATTTCACCCATTGCATAAAAGCTACTTAACGAGTTATCAGGAATTATTTTCATTGATGATAAAATTGATAGCATGATTGGTAAATCATAATGACTACCTTCTTTATTTATATCAGCTGGCGACAGATTAATTATTATTTTTTTAGGTGGCATAGAAAGGCCCAAACTAGCAAATGCCGCGCGTATTCTATCTCTTGCTTCAGCAACCGTTTTATCTGGCAAGCCAACAACAACAAAATTTACTGCACCTGAGGCCAATTGACATTGTACATCAATATCAATCGCATCAATACCGTTTAATGAAAATGTTGAAACTCTTGAAACCATTATTCTTTCTTTAGGTTATGCTTAGTTATAATTGAATTCATAAACTTGAATGCCCTGCCTGAACTAGGCAAATAGTATAAAAAACTTATATCATACTATATAAAAATACAAAATTTGTACAACTAGAAATTGTTCTGATCTAAGATTGATAATCTGAAAAGAATGCCTTCAACTCATCAGGCATTTTTGCTGATTTAATTTTATTACCATCATTTTTAACGCAAACAATTTGCACATCAATATTAGTAAGCTTTTCACCATGCTGATTAAAGCAATTTTGGCTCATATCAACACTACTTCTTCCAATTCTAGTAACTTTTGTTTCTACAGTTATTTCATCATCTAAACGGCCTGGTGCAAGATATTCAACTTCAGCCTTGCGAACTACATAAAAACAACCAAATTTTTCTGCAAGAATCGTATGATCAACCCCGCTTTTCCTAAATAGATCAGTTCTAGAACGTTCTGCAAACTTTAAAAAGTTGGCGTAATATATTACCCCACCAGCATCTGTATCTTCGTAATAAACTCTAAATTTTGAAGTAAAATTATTCATGCCCTATTTTTCTGCTTTTGTTTTCTATATATCTTTGTTATAAGGCCTTGCAATCATTATAAAAGAATAAATTTTCTATAGGTAAAATTCATGGTTGCTACAATCCAAAACAAAATAACTGAATCTCTAACTTTTGATGATGTATTGCTTCGCCCTGCCGCTAGTGATGTTCACCCAGCTGATGTATCTAGTGCAAGTTTCATAACACCTAAAATTCAACTTGGAACACCTTTGGTTTCAGCCGCTATGGATACCGTAACAGAAGCTCGCCTTGCAATTGCAATGGCGCAAAATGGAGCTATAGGTTGCTTGCATAAAAATATGACTATTGAAGAACAAGCAAATGAGATTCGTAAAATTAAGAAATTTGAAAGTGGAATGGTTGTAAACCCAATTACTATTTCCCCTGAGTCAACCCTTTCTGATGTATTATTTTTAATGGAAGAAAATTCAATTTCCGGAATTCCAGTTGTTAACGATGATGGCAAGTTAATAGGTATTATTACTAACCGTGATGTTCGCTTTGCAAGTAACAAAAAAGAACTTGTTAAAAATTTAATGACTAGCAGAAATATCATTACTGTTAAGGAAGGAGTTAGTCGTGAAGAAGCAAAAAAAATGCTTCACCAACATAGAATTGAAAAACTTATTGTTGTTGATGATAACTACAAATGTATTGGCTTGATAACAGTTAAGGATATTGAAAAATCTCAAAAGCATCCGAATGCTACCAAAGATTCAAGAGAACGCTTAAGGGTTATTGCTGCAACTGGTGCAGGTGAAGAAGGCTATAAGCGTGCAAAAGCATTGATTGAAGCTGAAGCTGATGCCGTTATTGTGGATACCGCTCACGGCCATTCAAAAAATGTTTTAGAAACAATTGAAAGAATTAAAAAAGCATATCCAAACGCGCAAGTAATTGGCGGGAATGTTGCAACAGGTGAAGGAGCTAAAGCTTTAGTCAACGCTGGTGCTGACGCGGTTAAGGTTGGAGTTGGGCCAGGTTCAATCTGCACTACACGTATCGTTGCGGGTGTTGGAGTTGCACAACTTACAGCTATTATGGAAGCAGTGGAGGCTGTAGATAAATCTCAGGCGAAAGTAATTGCTGATGGTGGAATTAAATACTCAGGAGATCTAGCAAAAGCGATCGCAGCTGGTGCTGACTGCGTAATGGTTGGCTCACTCTTGGCTGGCACAACAGAAAGCCCCGGTGATATTATATTATTCCAAGGTAGAAGCTATAAGTCATATCGTGGTATGGGCTCAATTGGAGCAATGGCACGTGGCTCAGCTGACAGATACTTCCAGCAAGATATAACTGACCAACTTAAATTAGTGCCAGAAGGTGTTGAAGGAAGAGTACCTTATAAGGGTGATGTTTCAGCAGTTATTCACCAGCTAATTGGTGGGTTACGCTCTGCAATGGGTTATACAGGGAATAAAAATATTAAAGATATGCAGACAAACTGTAAATTTGTTAGAATTTCAAATGCAGGTTTAAAAGAAAGTCATGCACACGATGTTACAATCACTCATGAAGCACCCAACTATAGACAGGGGTAATATCCAATAAACTTATTCTTGGGTAAATCTTTATTAAATAAGCTATGAAATTAGCTAGAGCTTATCCGCTAGATAGAAAAAGCTTTCATTTTTAGGAATCGCTTTTTTAGTTTCAGGTGCCATTATTGCATAGCCATCATGGTCTGAAAAAAATTCTTTACCATCTTTTGAAACTGCTAAAATTTTCCCTATGCCTAAGCGTTGAAAAGCTTTGATATTTTCACCTTCTGGATAAAAATATTCAATATTATCATCTGGTAATCTAATAGGTTTTATAACCTTGAAATATTCCTTTTCACAAGGTTTACATTCTGACTTATATTCTACCATTCCATATGCTGACAGCCAAGATAAAGCATAACTTATTGCATTTTCAAATGTATTAGATTCGCAGTGTTTTCCGCACTCTATTAATATATCTGAAAAGGAATCTTCATTACCAAAATAGTTAATAACTGGTGTTCCTCTAAATTGTTCTAATATATTGCTAATTACGTGCTTTATAGTAAGCACATTCAATATTGACCTATTACTATCAATATCCAAAAACTCATTTCTAACTATCAACATTGAGGGGGCCGCAGAAGAAGTACTATGTATATCAAGCCCTCCATCAATAAATTCAGACCATATTGGAACTAATTGTTTTGCTCGTTTAACTTCATAGCATTTGCCCTCTAATGGGAAGGGTAAGCGGTTCATATTACAGTCAATTGCCCTGCATACCTCTTTGCAATCAACGTCTTTGTTAAAAAAGTTTTTAGTAGCTTCTATATTATTAACGGTAATGGTCAATTTACCTTGAGATATTATATCTGGGTTTTCAAATAAATGGTGGATTATTGCAAGGCCAACAGGCTCATTACCATGTGTACAAACTGAAATTCCAACTGTAGGACCGCTGATTTTAGAATCAAAAACTACAACGCCCTCAATGCCTTTATACTCATGTTGCAAAGATGTTCTAAATGCATTTTCACATTTTGATAACCATTCTTTGCAATCTGATTCCATATAAGAAATAGACTTATTTATGATTTAGATTTAGTGAAGTATTTTCACTAAACTCTCATAGGCATTATTATGTATAAAGCCGCATCATCTTTAGGGTCTTTAACTAAAGCAGGAGAATTGGGATTATCAAAGATAATACTAAAGTTTTCAGCTTCTATTTGATTCATCATCTCAAGAACATAACGAGAATTAAACCCAATTTCAATTGATTCATCATCATATTCAGCCATAACATCTTCTTTTGCAGACGCCCCTTCAATACCAGTTGCAGTAAGTGTAATTAGGTTTTTACCAAGTTTAACTTTAACAGCTTTTGTTTTATCAGCCGCAATTGTAGCTACCCTGTCTACAGCTTCCTTAAAATCATCAGCAGATATATTTAACGTTTTAGTATTATTTTCAGGAATTACGCGCTGGTAATCTGGAAAAGTTCCATCTACCACTTTAGAAAGAAGTTCTACCTTACCAGAATTAAATTTAATTTTTGACTCAGAAAGAGAAATTTCAACTTCTTCCTGACCTTCAAGAAGCTTAGAAACTTCATTAACAGCTTTTCTGGGAATAATTATCCCTGGCATACCCTCGCTTCCTTCTGGCTGCCCAATTTGAATAGCAGCTAAACGATGGCCATCTGTTGCAACAGCTTTTAAATTTCCATCTAAAATATGGAATTAGACGCCATTTAGGTAATAACGGGTTTCTTCATTACTCATCGCAAACTTAGTTTTATCGATAAGCTTAGTGAAGGTTGTAGCAGGTAATGTAAATTTATGAGTAAGCTCCCCTTCACTCATGATAGGAAAATCATCAGATGGAAGGTAAGATATTTTAAAATTTGAAGAACCCGAAGTTACAACAAGCTGAGAAGAATCACTATTTGCTTCAAAGTTTATTTTTGAGTTTTCAGGCAATTTTCGAATAATATCATATAATGTACTTGCAGGAACAGTTAAACTACCAGCAAGTGAAACTTCTGCCTCAATTTGCTCACTAGCAACCAAATCCATATCCGTAACTGTAAGAGTTAATGTAGATTCTGAAGCTTCAAATTTAATGTTAGATAGAATGGGAATTGTATTTCTTTTCTCAACAATTGATTGTAACTTTGAAACTGACTTCAAAAGAACAGATTTATCAATCGTAATATTAAATGCTACTTCTGCATTAACTTTTTTTGCTGCATTTTCCATATTCTCGACCCCTTATTTTTGACTGAAAATAACTTATAACTAGCTTATAAACCCAAGTTTTTATGTTGGCAACTACATAAGTGGAAAAAATGCAACTTATAAAAAGTTTTTTTAGCCTAATAAAAAATATCTTAAATTCCTTGACAGTCATAATTAAAACATATAAATAACGCGTCCATTTTGAAAGAAATAAAATTAATTTTACGGTAGGAAGCAATGTTTGCAATAGTAAAAACAGGTGGTAAACAATATAAAGTTCAGCCTGACGATGTATTAAAAATTGAAAAAATTGATGGTGAAGTTGGCTCTAAAATAATCTTAGATGATATACTTTTAATCAATGATGGTAAAGAAGATAAAATTGGCGCTGACGCGGTGAAAGGTTTTGGTGTTTCTGCTGAAGTTCTAGAGCAAAAGAAAGATAATAAAATTATTATCTTTAAAAAGAAACGTCGTCAAAATTACAGAAGAAAGAACGGTCACAGACAAGAAGTTACTGTAGTAAAAATTTCTGAAATCGGAAAAGATCTTAAACCAGGTAAAGCTACTGCAAAAAAAGCAGAGCCTAAGAAAGCCGAAGCTAAACCAGTTATAGAAAAGAAAGTTGCAGCTAAGAAGCCAGCAGCTAAAAAAACAACAACAAAAACTTCTGAAAAGAAGTAGTTATTAATTTTAAGGAGATTGACTCATGGCTCATAAAAAAGCAGGTGGTAGTTCCAATAATGGTCGTGACTCGGCTGGCCGTCGTTTAGGTGTTAAAAAATTCGGTGGCGAAAAAGTTATTCCTGGTAATATCATTATCAGACAACGTGGAACAAAATGGAATCCAGGTGAGAATGTTGGTTTAGGTAAGGACCACACAATTTTTGCATTAGTTGAAGGAAGCGTTGAATTTAGCCGTAAAAAAGGAAACAAAGTTTACGTTTCAGTTGCTACAGCTGCATAAATAAAAAAAATCTAATTATCTACTTGATAGATATTTATAAAGGGCGGATTTTAATCTGCCCTTTTTTGTATAAAAAAGTAAAAATTAAGTAGGGATCTTTAAGATGCAATTTATAGACGAAGCAAAAATATTCATTAAAAGCGGTAAAGGAGGAAACGGCAGTACGTCCTTTAGAAGAGAGGCGCATACTCCTTTAGGCGGACCTAATGGTGGTGATGGAGGAAAAGGCGGCGATATTATTATTAAGGTTGAAAAGGATCTTAATACGCTAATTGATTTTAGATACCAACAGCATTTCAAAGCACAAAATGGCGAGCAAGGTAAAGGCTCAATGAAAGATGGTAAGAAAGGGGAAAATATTATTATTAAAGTTCCACTCGGCACCCAAATTTTAACAGAAGATGGTGAGCAACTAATTGTTGATGTTGTAGACGAAAATTTTGAAAAGAAAATATTAAAAGGTGGCGATGGTGGCTTTGGCAACCTTCACTTTAAAACCTCTACGAA
>CAYGRX010000030.1:0-13172 GCA_964352365.1 uncultured Rickettsiales bacterium | reverse complement strand
CTCTAAAGACATGGAGGCGGATCGGGTTGTTGTTAATGTCCCTGAATTTAGAGTTAGAGCATATGAAAATAATGTTGAAAAACTAAGTCTAAACGCAATTGTGGGCACTCGCAAAAAGAAAACTCCGCTTATAGCAACTAAAATGACGGATATAATTTTTCACCCTTATTGGTATGTGCCAAGAGGTTATGCTGCGGAACAAATTCTTCCACATATTAAAGAAAATCCTGAAAACTATCTTAATGATAATGAATATAGTTTAATTGATAGTTCAAATGGTGGCTGGAAAACAGTTGACCCTGAGTCAGTAAATTGGGAAGAAATGACTGAAGATAAATTTAATTATATTATTAGGCAAGACGCGGGCAATAAAAATGCTCTTGGGCCTATTAAATTCAATATTTTAAATGACCTAAGTATATACCTTCACGGTACAACAAAGCCTTGGCTGTTCGATAAACGTGTTCGCTCATATAGTTCAGGTTGTATAAGGTTGGATGGTCCGCAAAAACTTGCATATCTTTTGCTTCAAAATAATCAAGGCTATGACAAGGCCGTTATTGATGAAATATTATCTGCTTATGATAATGACTATGATATTCCATATTATAAAAAGCCAACTCATAAAAAAGTTGACCTAGCAAAGCAAGTAGCAACATATATTACTTATTTCACTATTGTTGCTGATGAAAATGGTAAATATCAACTTTTTGATGATATTTATGGTTGGGATTCTCTACTATAATATCTAGTTCCTTGATATTTTTCGTTATTTAATATATCTATGTTTTCTTAGAGATAGTCGGATGGTCGCTACCCTTTGATGGAAAGATAAGGGGAGAGGAAAGTCCGGGCTCCATGGAAAATGATGCTGGTTAATTGCCAGTCAGAGTGATCTGAAGGAAAGTGGCACAGAAAATAACCGCCTTTGATTTAAGCTTTGGCTTATATTTTTGGTAAGGGTGAAAAGGTGAGGTAAGAGCTCACCGCGTTTTAGGTAACTAATAACGGCATAGCAAAACCCCATCAGGAGCAAGACCAAATAGGAATATTGCCGTATAGAGCCTCGGTTTTATACAAAGGTTTTCCAGCCTAGATATTCGGGTAGGTCGCTTGATTGATATTGGCAACATTATCAACAGATGAATGGCTATCACTTGGATTTATCCAAGTACAGAACCCGGCTTATAGACTATCTCTAATAATATATAAGTTGAAATTGATGTTTAAAAAATTATTTAATTCAGTCCAAATCTCGATTGCATCAAATCTTATATACTTATACACAAAGTTTTGCTTCATCACTGCTCGTAAGCAATATATAAACAAAGAACTATTTGACTCCGTTTCTACGGACAATACTCCTGTAATATATAATTGTTGGCATGGTAGACTATATATTGTTCCGCAAATTAAGCCTAAAAATAAAACAGTAAAATGTATAGTTTCAAACAACAAAGATGGTGAAATTATTGCCCGTGTTTTACATAAAAATGGCTTTCAAACTATTAGAGGGTCTTCTAACAAAAAGCCAATTAACGGCAAAGGTTATAATAAAGATAAGCAAGGTGCAAAAGTTATTGTTGAGGCAATTAGAGCTTTAAAAAATAATATTTCAATTGGTTTAATACCTGATGGCCCAAAGGGTCCAAATCAAAAATTTAAGGCAAACTCTTTAGCTATCGCTGTAAAATCAGGGGCTAAAATACTTACATTTTCATATTCTACTACCAAACCAATAACTTTTAATAGTTGGGATAATTTTATGCTACCTAAGCCATTTTCAAAAATAGTGGTGATTTTTGGCGAATTTTATACAATAGAAAAAGATTCCACCGCAGAACAGTTAGAAAGATATAGCAAGATGATTGAAAATAATTTAAACCTAATTCAAGATGAGGCCGATAGGCTTTGTGATATGAAAAAATAACATAATTAGCATAAACTTTGATGAATTTAAAATTATACAAATTTTTTTCAATAGCTCTTAGCCCAGTTATAGATTCATATTTATATTATCGTAAAAAAAATGGTAAAGAGGATATTGCCCGCTTTAATGAAAGGATTGGGAAAGCTAGTTTTCCTCGCCCTACGGGTGCATTAATTTGGGTTCATGCTGCTAGCGTAGGTGAATCAATTAGTGTTTTGCCACTAATAAATAAAATTTCGAAAGACCATGAAAATGTTAATATTTTGTTAACCACTGGTACGATAACTTCTTCAAAGGTTCTAGAAAGCAAGTTGCCCAAAAATATTATTCATCAATATGTTCCGATAGATAAATATTATGTAGTTAAAAGGTTTTTAAAGCATTGGAGTCCTGATCTTGCAATTTGGGTGGAATCTGAGCTTTGGCCAAATATGTTAACTGAAACCAAAAAAACTGGTTGCCCAATGGTTTTAGTGAATGCAAGAATGTCCGAAAATTCTTACGATAAATGGAAAAAGCATAAGAAATTCTCACGAGATATAATATCTTCTTTTTCAAAGTGCCTAGTTCAAACTGAAGAGGATGCGAATAGATTTAGAGAGATAGGTGCCGTTAAAGTTGAGGTCGTAGGAAATCTTAAATATGAAGCTCCAGCTCTCCCTGCTGACCCTGCAGAAACTGGTAAGTTAGTTAGCATGATAGGTGATAGGCCAATTTGGCTTGCAGCTAGTACAAATAAGGGGGAAGAGAAAGTTATTCAATTTGTTCATGAAAAACTCTCTGAGAAATATGATAAATTGCTTACAATAATAGTACCAAGACACCCTGACAGATGTAAGGAGGTTGTTGAGGCTTTTAATGGCACCAATCTTAAGATAGCGGTTAGATCAAAAGGTGAGCCAATTGAAAAATCTACTAACATTTATATCGCAGATACTATCGGTGAAATGGGAATATTCTACCGTTTGAGCGAGATTGTTTTTATGGGCGGCTCACTCGTCGAGCATGGAGGTCAAAACCCACTAGAGGCAGCTAGATTAGAATGTGCGATTTTATCTGGTACAAATACAGATAACTTCAAGTCAGTTTATAAAGAGTTGCAAGAAGCAAATGGTGTTTTGATTGTAAAGGATGCAGGCGAGTTGGTTGCTAAGATTGATTCGCTACTAACGGGTCACGATAAATTAGAGGAGCTTTCAACTAATGCTTATAACTTTATAGATTCAAAATCAGGTATGCTAGATAAATATATCGAACACTTAAAGCCATACTTAAACCCGTTAGGAACAGTTAGCTCAATTAGCTAAAATTGATGCAAAAAATATAAGAGTTATTTTATATGCTATCAAAAATTATAAATTATTTTAACACTGCAAAAACGCCTAAATTTTGGTTGCAGGATGGCATTATCCCGCAGATATTATTACCACTTTCTGTTCTATATTTTATTATAAAACGAATTATTGGTGAGCATAAAAACCCTGAAGATATAGGCATTAATGTTATCACGGTTGGTAATCCAATTGCTGGTGGTTCAGGAAAAACACCAGTTGCGATAGCATTATCCCAAATAATAGCAAAAGAATTTAAATCTAAAAAGACGTGTTTTGTTAGCAAAGGTTATGGTGGAAGTTTAAATTCTCCAACAATTATTGACTTAGGTGAGCATAGTTCTGATCAAACTGGTGATGAGGCGAGGCTGCTTGCAAAATTTTTACCGACAATAGTTTCTAAAGATAGGTTGCAAGGAGTTAAAGTGGCAAAAGAAAGGGGTTTTGATATAGTTATAACTGATGATGGATTGCATGATAATCGTTTTAAAAAATCTGTTAATTTTGCCGTTATTGACGGTGCTTACGGTTTGGGTAATAGATTTGTAATGCCCTCTGGACCTCTGCGCGACCGCATTGATATAGCATTAAAAAATTCTCGGCATTTAATTGTAGTTGGCGAAGATAAAGGAAAAATAGTTAAATACATTAAGATGAGAACTCGTAGGAGCGATTTTAAAGTTTTTAATTCATCAATAAAAGTTATTTCTAAACACGATGAAAAAAGGATTTATGTTGCTTTTACAGGTATAGCATATCCTCAAAAATTTTTTTCTACTCTTGAGGAGGGGCGAAAATATTTTCTAGATGAAAAAATTGAATTTGCGGACCACCATAAGTATTCAGATGAGGATATTGAGTATTTAAAAAATGTTGCTGAAAAATGTAAAGGTAAGCTTATTACTACCGAAAAAGATTTTGTAAAACTAACAGAAAACTTTCAAAAGCAAGTTGAGTGTGTTCAGATTGCTTTGCAGTTTGATGATCATGAAGCCTTGTTAAAAACTCTTAAACAAGCGATTCAATAGATTCCTTAAGTTCGTTAATCCCAATATTTTTTAAAGAGCTAGTCTCTAAAATTTCAGGGTGCATAGCTGGATGTTTTAATGAATTTGCTGCAAATTTTTTTCGTATATTAGCAATATTTTCTCCAGTTGATTTATCGCACTTTGTTAACACAATTTGATATGTAACTGCCTTATCATCAAGCAATTCCATAATTTTTTCGTCACTCTCTTTTACGCCACGTCTACTATCTATAAGTAGAAAAATTCTCATTAAATTTCTTCTGCCACCTAAATAATCTTGGATAGTTTTGCTCCAGCCAGCAATGGTTGTTTTACTCTGCTTGGCGTAACCATAACCGGGCATATCAACCAGCATAAATTTATTATCTAGCATAAAAAAATTAAGTTGCTGAGTGCATCCGGGTTTTTTACTTGTTCTAGTTAGCGAATTACGATCAGTTAGGGCATTAATTATGCTACTTTTTCCAACATTAGAACGGCCTGCAAAAGCTATCTCATTCATTTCAGTTGGAGGAATATCATCAACCGTTGGAGCGCCAATTTTAAAGTCACAAATACGCCAATTTATGATTCTATCTTTTTTAGAGTTTTTATCTAGAGTGCTATTATTCATCGTTTTATATCCTATAATATGATTATATAGCTAAAAACTTAAAAGAAATCTAAATAATTATGGATCCATTTTCTCAAGCATTTCTTGGGGCGGCTGCGGCACAGGCCTATTCTAAAAAAGAAACTATAAAAACCGCGGCTATTTGTGGTGCATTGGGGGGTATATTGCCTGATGCGGATATTTTTATTAGATCTTCAAGTGACAGCTTGCTCGCTATTGAGTTTCACCGTCATTTCACTCATTCAATTGCTTTTATTCCATTTGGAGGCTTTATAACTGCTTTATTATGTATATTGCTTTTTAAAATTTTTAGAAAAGATCTTAAATTCAAGGCTGCATATATATTTTCTATATTGGGTTATGCAACTCATGGCTTGTTAGATGCAATGACTAGCTACGGCACCCATCTTTCTTGGCCAATTTCGCTTGATAGAGTTAGCTGGAGTGTTATTTCTGTAGTGGATCCACTATTTACTATTCCGATGATAGTATTTGTGGTTTTAACTCACAGAAAACTTGATAAAAAATATCTCAAAATTTTCACTGTATTTGCGTTAATTTATTTCTCAATTGGATTGATGCAAAATAGACGTGTGACAAATGAAATGAAGGAATTAGCAAAATTTAGAGGCCATGAAATTGAACATTATGAAGTAAAACCAACAATTGGTAATAATATAGTTTGGCGTACTGTTTATCTATCAAATGAAAAAATTTATATTGATGCAATACGTTTAAATTGGCTGGGAAATATCAAAATTTATGAAGGGGGGATATTGGAAGCAAAGATTTTCCCTGAATCATTCTCTCATGTTAAGAAAACATCTTTATTACATCATGATTTAGAAAGATTTTACCACTTTTCAAATAATCTTGTTGGAGTTTCTGATGAATATAAAAATATATTGATTGATGCTAGGTATTCGTCTGTTGCGAATGGCTCTTCACCAATGTGGGGTTTGGATTATGACCCAATTAGTGATTTTGCAAAAGCTGATTTTGTAAATTTTAGAGAAGATTTTAATGATGAGAAAATATCCAATTTTATCTCGATGCTAAAAGGTGAATAGATAGTAAGGAGATCAACTTTAGTTTATTTAAATATAACAGTTTTGCTATTATTCATCATAACTTTATTTTCTATATGCCATTTTACAGCATTATATAAAACCTTTGCTTCAATATCTTGGCCTAGAATTCTTAGTTCTTTAGGGCAGTTGCTGTGGTCAACTCTAGTAACTTCTTGTTCGATAATTGGTCCCTCATCCAGCTCTTCCGTTACATAATGAGCTGTGGCTCCAATTATTTTTACGCCTCTATCATAGGCTTGGTGATAAGGCTTCGCTCCCTTAAATCCTGGTAGAAAGGAGTGATGGATGTTAATAGCTTTACCATTGACGCTTTTACATAAATCGGCACTTAATATCTGCATATATTTTGCAAGAACAAGTAGATCACATTCTTCTTTTTTGAAAATCTCCAAAATCTTATTTTCTTGAGATTTTTTATTTACATCTATTGGTAAATAATGAAATTTAAGACCAAATTTTTCACTTATATCTCTTAAATCCTTTCTATTTGAAACAACCCCAATAATTTCCACATTTAATGCCCCAACCATATTCTTGTGAATTAAGTTAAGTAAACAGTGGCTTTCTTTTGTGACGGCAATTAAAATTTTTGGTTTTGCATGCTGATCTGCATAGCAATAATCCATATTGAATTTCTTTGCTATGTGTTGAAAGTTCGCATTAATATCTTCTAAGTTTTTAGAGCATTCAAACTCAGCTCTCATAAAGAATGTGTTAGTAGATTCATCGCCAAATTGGTCAGATTTTATAATAAATCCACCCTCATCAGCTAAAAAGCTTGAAACATTTGCAACAATTCCTGAAACGTCTTTGCATGAAAGTTTTAATATATATTTATTACTCATTATATAGTGCAGCCTAGATTGATTTTGTTTTATTTCTTAGCCAATATTTTTCTTCATCAGTTAAATATTGTGATAGTTCTTCATAAATCCTTTTATGATATTCATTTACCCATGTAGTTTCATCTTCTGATAAAAGTTCTAAGTCAATTAGCTTGGTTTCAATAGGTGCGGTGGTTAGTGTTTCTAGCTCTAGGTAACCTTTTTTATGTGATTTTTTTACATAAACCAATCTTTCAATTCTAATTCCATACTCCCCTTCTTTATAAAAACCAGGTTCATTAGAAATTATCATTCCTTCTTTTAACGGGATTTTATTAATTTTGTTTATTCCGTGGGGGCCTTCATGAACATTTAAAAAGTAGCCAACTCCATGTCCTGTTCCATGCTTATAGTCTAAACCTTCTGCTAGTAAAAACTTTCTTGCCAAAATATCCAGCTCATTACCAGAAGTTCCTTCTTTAAATATGGTGGATGCAATTGCAATATGACCTTTTAAAACAAGCGTATTAGCTTTCTTGTTTTCTGTACTTGGTTCCCCAATATATGTTGTTCTTGTTACATCTGTAGTTCCACAAATATTTTTTCCAAAATATTGCGCTCCAGAATCAATTAAAAGCATGCCGCTTTTTGAAATAGTTGTAGACTCAAGATTCTCAGGGCGGTAGTGAATAACCGCTCCATTATCCTTGTAACCAACTATTGCATCAAAGCTGAGTGAGTAAAATGACTCATGTTTTTTTCTAAATTCTGAAAGTTGTTCAGAAAGATTAAATTCAGTGTAGTATATTCCATTATTAAGCTCTTCTTCTAGCCACTTATAAAACCTGCAAAGTGCAATTCCATCGGTAATATGAGCTTGTTTAATGTTCTCTATTTCCTTGTTTGTCTTGATAGCTTTTAAAGCATTTACTGGGGACTCAATTTTTTCAAATTTAATATTATAATTTTCTATAATTCTTAAATATTTATGAGTAGTTTTTTTAGGGTCAAATTGAATTGATTTATCCTTTAGACTGGAAATGTAAGGTTCTAATTTATCTAAGGTTTTAATTTCATATCCGCAATTAATCATATTAGGGTTATCTGTAAAAATTACTATTTCACCTCCCTTACTTATAACAGCAAAGCACAAAATTATTGGTGTGAAGTCTAAATCTCTTCCTCTAATATTTAGTAGCCAGCAAATATTCTCAGGGTCGGTTTCTAAAATATAATCACAGTTTAATTTATTTGTTAATTTAGAAATTTTATTATCATTAGATATATTAAAGTGCTCAGAATATTTAGCCTTAGGTCTATTATTCCATATTTTATCAATGAAATCATTGCTTACTTCAATCAATTCAACATTTCTTTTTGCTAAAATATTATTAAAATTTTTAAAGTTATCAACGCTAATTAATTCAATATTGACTGCCACTTTATCATTTGTAGAAATATTTTCTTCTAACCATTTTTCTGGTGAAGTTTCTGCCATTTCAAATATATTAAAATCAGAATTATTAATTTCTTTTCTAGCCTGCAACGTGTATCTACCATCGGTGAAAAACGCTGATTTGCCTTTTCTAGAAAAGATTACAAAGGCGTTAGAGCCCTTAAATCCTGTTAAAAATTCAATTCTTCTACTTTGTTTTGGAACATATTCACAGCCAAATTCATCACGAATGGGTATTAGTAAATAATCTAGCTTATTCGACTTAAGCTCTTGCTTTAAATTTTTTATTTTGCTCATAAGTGTATTGGTTTAATATCTATTTATAGAGTACCACTCAGGGTCTAACTTAGGCTTTATTCCATCAATTAGGTCTGTGACAATTTTTGCACTCGCAAAGGTTTGTGTCCAGCCTAGTGTTCCATGGCCAGTGTTCAAAACTAAGTTATCTATACTATTAACCTTACCTATTATTGGTGGTCCATCTGGAGTGGATGGTCTTAGGCATGCCCATTCAGAAGCGTTATCAATATTTTTTAATTTAGGAAAAATCTTTTTGGTAGATTTTTTCATCATATTAATTCTTTTATCAGTAATGTCTGTGTTATAACCAGCAAATTCTGCGGTTCCTGCAACGCGCATTTTGTTTCCGCCTAAATTACTGTAAACAATTTTCTCGTGATAATCTGTTATGCTATTTTGTGATGCAATTTCATCATTATCAATATCAATGGTTATGCTATAGCCTTTAATAGGGTGAATCGGTAAATTAAAACCTAACTCTTTTGACATTTTTGGACTATATACGCCGCTAGAAAGAATATATAAATCACTTTCGAAACTCCCTTTATCTGTTTCAATAGCCTCTATTTTGGTGCCAGTTTTTTTGATGGATTTAACATTTGTGTCATATGCAATTTTACATCCCATTTTTAAAAGCTGCTCACTCATTCCTATGCAAAATTTATACGCATCTGCGGACTCATCTAGAGGGTCGCGAACACTCATATGTATAGGGTTTTTACAATCAATTAGTGCTGGTTCATATTCAAAAACTTCACTTGAATTTAAAATTTGATATTCTGAACCCATTAGCTCCTGTTTTCGAGCCTGCTTTAAGTATGTTTGGAAACATTTTTCATCTCTAAAAAGGAAGACTTTACCGCCTTTTTTATAATCGAAATCAAAATCGAAATCAGATTCAATCTCATGTAATATTTGTCGAGAATACAGACCTAGCTTTAATATTTTTTCAGTATTTAGGTAGTTAGCTTTCCCCCCAGCTTGGCTAACAAATCTTAATAGCCATTTCCATTGATCGGGATCTTTTAGTGGTCTAAACAAAAGTGGTGCGTCACTTCGGCCAATCCATTTTACGGCTTTTAACAAAGATGAATAACTAGCCCAAGGTTCTGCGTGACAATATGATAGTTGCGCACCATTAGAATAACTACATTCTCTACCTGGCTTACTATTTCTCTCAATTATTGTAACATCATGACCAGATTTTCTAAGAATGTATGCTGTTGCAATGCCTACCAAGCCTGCTCCAATAATTGTAATTTTCATGCTTAAAACCCTAAATATATTTGTTTTAATTATATAAATGACTAAATCTATATATCAAAGTACTTAACTTTAAAATATTTAATTATGGAACAACTTGTAAGCCATCATAGCGGTCTAGTGGATTTAATTATTATACTTGCGATGTCAGTTGCAATAGTGGCTATTATTAGAAGGTTACATTTAAGCTCAATGCTTGGATATTTAGTCGTTGGAGCATTAATTGGTTCTAGTGGATTTAATTTAATAAGTAATTCTGAGTCTACTAAATATTTAGCTGAGTTCGGAGTCGTTTTCCTATTATTTATGATAGGCTTAGAGTTAACATTTGGTAGGTTAATACAAATGAGAAAGCAAGTCTTCGGCTTTGGTAGTTTGCAAGTAGCTATATCAGCTTTAATTTTAGGTGGGATTACATATTTTTTAAGTGGTGATGTTAACATAGCTTTTGTAGCGGGTTTTGTTTTTGCTCTTTCTTCAACTGCAATAGTTTTGCAGGTTCTTGCCGATAGAGGTGAGGAAATGGCTCAACATGGTAGGCTTTCTATTTCCACATTAATCTTGCAAGATTTGGCTTTTGTGCCAATGATGATTGTGATTCCTATTTTAGCTAAAGGTGAGGCAGGAATTTTCTCTGCAGTAATATCATCAATTGCACAAGGGGCGGTTGCCTTGTTAGTGGTTGTAATATTGGGTAAAAAATTTGTTGGGCCGCTATATAGGGGTATAGCAATGATAAGAAGCCAAGAGCTATTTATCGCACTTACACTTTTTTTAGTTTTAGGAACCGCATTACTTACTGAGCATTATGGGCTATCTCTTGCACTTGGGGCATTTGTGGCTGGGTTGTTGGTTGCGGAAACCGAATATAGAACTCAGGTTGAAACTGATTTGAAGCCATTTAAGGGGTTGTTAATGGGTTTGTTTTTTATAACTGTTGGGATGAAAATAGACTATAGAGTAATAATTGCAGAGTTTTATGTTATTGCTGTTTTGACTACATCTATTATAGTTATAAAAACTATAGTTGTATACTACCTCGCTCGAGTTTTTGGCTTTGGTAAATCCTGCTCTTTAAAAGCTGGCTTAACACTTTCTCAAGCAAGTGAATTCGCCTTCGTATTGTTTGGAATAGCTTTAGTTCAAGGCATAATTACAGGTGAATTATCTCAAATATTTACAGCAACTGTAGCAATATCAATGGCGGTAACGCCATTTTTGGCATCCTTAGCGGAATATATTGGTAAGCGTATAGATGTTAAGAATCCAGTTCATTTTGATACGATAGATATCGAAGCTGAGGTTTGCGATATGTCTAACCACACAATAGTCGTTGGTTATGATAGGGTGGGAAAAACAACCTGTGATTTACTTAAATATAAGGGGGTTGATTTTGTTATTATTGATGATAGTCCCGCGGAGGTTCATAAAGCTAGAAAAGAAGGTATGCCTATATTTTTTGGTGCTTGTAATGCACTGGAAAACATTGAAAACCTTGGGCTGGATAGGGCGAAAATTGTTGCGATAACTATTTCGCATAAAACATATGTTTCAAGTTTGTCTAAGGCCATTAAAGAGAAGTACCCTCATGTAAAAATTATAGCAAGAGGAAGAGATCGGGATCATGCAGATTCGCTTAAAGAAGATGGAGTTGATCTATCAATTGCAGAGCAGTTTGAGTCAAGCCTTATGATAGGGAATTTTATCCTTACTTCAGTAGGTATTTCGGATGGAGAAATTGAGGATGCGATTGATAATTTTAGAAAACGCGAACACCCAAATTCTCAAATTAAAGGTGTTCTTTATAAATCAAAAGAAGACTTCTCCATTTAGTCGGGGGGATTGCTAATTAAACTAGCAATTTAACTTGAGATAAATAGTTTTTTGACATATATAAATTTATTCAACGTGTTATAACGTTTTTTGCGCAACAAAAAATAGATGAATAATGAGTATATTAAATTCCTTTGACGGTGTAGTTGGCGGTTTGAAGCCATTAGTAATTAGAGGAAAAGAGCTTCTTCCTATAATTGAGGGCGGTAAGGGAATAGCAGCATCTAGTGGTCAAAGCGCTGGAGCATTTGCTGAAACTGGAGCGATTGGTACTTTTTCAGGTGTTAATGCTACTTCTTATGATGAGCATGGCAATAGAGTTCCTTACGTTTACAATGGTAAAACACGTCTTGAAAAGCATGAAGAGCTTATAGCGCAAGGCATAAGGGGTGGTATTCAACAGGCTAAAATTGCCCATGACATGTCAAATGGCAATGGTAACATTAATATTAATATACTTTGGGAAATGGGTGGCGCAGAACGAATTCTTGAAGGTATTCTTGATGGTGCTAAGGGTTTGGTTCACGGTGTAACTTGTGGTGCAGGTATGCCTTATAAATTAAGTGATATTGCAGCTAAATACGATATTTTATATTATCCTATTGTATCTTCAATGCGCGCATTCCGTGCGTTATGGAAAAGGGCTTACAGTAAAACATCCGACCTTTTAGGGGCTGTTGTTTATGAGGACCCATGGTTAGCTGGAGGGCATAATGGACTTTCTAACAGTGAGGACCCGAAGAAGCCTCAATCTCCATTTGAGCGTGTAGCAGAACTTCGTAAATTTATGAATTCAGTTGGCTTGGAAAAGACCCCGATAATAATGGCTGGTGGCGTTTGGCATTTGCGTGATTGGCAAGAGTGGTTTGATAATGAAGAGATAGGGCCAATAGGTTTTCAGTTTGGTTCTCGTCCACTTTTAAGTAAAGAGAGTCAAATTCCTGATACATGGAAGAAGAAGCTTTTAACCTTAAAAAGTGGTGATGTATACCTAAATAGGTTTAGTCCTACTGGGTTTTACTCATCTGCTGTTGAAAATAATTTCATTAAAGATTTAATCCAAAGAAATGATAGTGAAATTGAATATAGAAAAGAACCGGAAGGCTATTTCACTGAAGAATATGCTATGCCACCACGTGGAAGAAAAGTTTACGTATCACCTGAAGATTTAGGTAGAATTAACCAATTTATACGTGAAGGCTATACAACGCCACTTAGAACGCCAGATGATTCAATAATTTTTGCAACTGAAGAAAAGTCAAAAGAGATTGTGAAAGATCAGGTCGATTGTATGGGATGTTTGAGCCATTGTCGCTTCTCTAACTGGAAAGATCATGATGACTATACTACTGGTAAAAAAGCTGATCCTAGGAGTTTTTGTATTCAAAAAACTTTAATGGATATTGTTCATACTGGTGATGTGGAAAATAACTTAATGTTTGCTGGTCATAATGCTTACAAATTTGCAACTGACCCATTCTATGCAAATGGTAACATTCCAAC
>CAYGRX010000029.1:4043-13326 GCA_964352365.1 uncultured Rickettsiales bacterium | reverse complement strand
TTTCATTTTATTCCATAATTTTTTGGTGTTTGAGTTCTTACACAAATATATTTTTTAAGTAAAGCGGAAAGCTCTTATAAAACTCACCTAACAAAATTAATAATTTATTAATGAGTTTATTGATAGTTGAAGCAAATTATGTTAATATAAGTAAAATGAATATATATTTATGGCATAATGTTTAAAAAAACTTTTACATATACAATTTCAGCATTGTTTTCCATTATAGCCTTAACTTCGCTTGAATCAAGCGCTGAAGATGTATATTACCGTGAAGCATCTGAAAGACCTATAGAATTCCAACCAAAACCACCAATTGAGAAAAAGTTTTTTGCACTTGAAGATAAGTATATTGAAGAAAGTGATCCAGAACTTGCGGAGGATGGAAACGATGGTTGTGATAGATCCAGAATGAGTGGTAGCTTTGACCATGGAGTAAATTTTGAAGGAATTGAATAGATCTAAAATTACCTCTGTATAAAATATTTAAAATACTTTATTTAAGACTCAACTAATCCTAAATATACCTTGAAAGAATTATCCCTTTATCTACATTGGCCATTTTGCGAAAGTAAATGTCCGTACTGTGATTTCAATAGCCATGTGACTGATAGCGTCAACCAACAAGCTTGGCTAGATGCTTTTATAGGTGAAATAAATTATTATAAAGAAAAGCTTGGCGAAAGAAAAATCAAAACTATTTTCTTTGGTGGTGGAACACCAAGCTTAATGCCACCAGAAACAGTTGAAAGAATTATATCCCATGTTAGGAAAGTTTGGAACGTTGGTAATGATATTGAGGTAAGTATTGAAGCCAACCCCTCCTCTTCTGAGATTAAAAATTTTGAATATTTATCTAAAGCTGGAATAAACAGGCTTTCACTTGGAATACAATCTTTTGATGATAATAGGCTAAAGTTTCTAGGTAGAAGGCATTCTGCAAAAGAGGGACTAAACGCTATTGAAAAAGCAAAAACTACATTCCCTAATTTTAGCTTTGACCTGATATATAATTTGCCAGACCAAACAAAAAAAGAGCTTTCCACAAACCTTGATATTGCATTTGGATTTAAATCACCACACATATCATTATACCAATTGACGATTGAAAAAGGTACACAGTTTTTCAAAGATTTTCGAGAAAAAAAGTTCCAATTACCCAATGATAGGGACTCTTGTGAACTATATGATTTTGTAGAAGAAAAGTGCCTGTCAAATAGCTTGGAGAAATATGAAATTTCTAACTATTCAAAACTAGGTCATGAAAGCGTACATAATATAAATTACTGGGAATATGGTGAGTATTTAGGTATTGGCCCTGGTGCTCATAGTAGGCTTGATTTCGAAGGAGGGCGTGTTGCGATATTTGACATTCATAGCCCAGAAAAATGGCTGGAATCAGTAAATAGAAAGGGTAATGGAGTTCAACAGAGTAAGACTCTAGATAAAGAGCAATTACTTTCAGAAATTATATTTATGGGCTTCAGGACCATCTACGGACTAGAAAAGAGTAGGTTCAAAAAAATTACTGGCAATGAGTTTGACTCGTCTTTTGACGAGGATTTAATAAAGGATCTAGAAAAGGAAGGGTATTTAATAAATACTAAGAAAAAAATAAAATTGACTAATGAAGGAATGATGATGCACAGCGCCATTGTTAGAAGGTTTTTAGTCCGATGATAAAAAGCCCCATCTTTTACTAGAGCCATAATTATTAACTGTTTTTCAAGAATATACGCTTTAGAAAGAGGCTTTGTATTTAGGTTACTTGGTAAAGTTTAAGAAATTTAAACAATCAAAAAAAACCAGCTGAAAGCACTTGAATAGGCAAAATATAATGTTATATTTTCGCGGTAGTTAAATTTAAACAAAATTAAAGGTTTTGAAAATGTCTGACGTTAAAAATGCACTAAGCTTTATAAAAGAAAATGAAGTTGAATTTGTAGATTTCAGATTTACAGATGCAAAAGGAAAATGGCAACACACAACATATCACGCTTCAGAAGTTGATGAGGAACTTCTTTCTGATGGCGTTATGTTTGATGGGTCATCCATAGCTGGGTGGAAAGAAATTAATGAATCTGACATGATCCTTATGCCTGATCAGGAAACAATTTTTATCGATCCGTTCACTGCACAAAATACTGCAATTATTTTTTGTGATATTGTTGAACCTTCCACTGGCCAAGGTTACGAAAGAGATCCAAGATCAACAGCTAAAAAGGCAGAAGAATACTTAAAGCAAAGTGGCATTGGAGAAACTGCATATTTCGGACCTGAGCTAGAGTTCTTTATGTTTGATGATGTTAGATTTGAAAGCGGTTATAATGGTTCATTCGTTCAAATTGACTCAGAAGAAGGCCCATACAATAGTGGCTCTGACTTCCCAGGTGGAAACATGGGGCATAGACCAAAGGTAAAAGGTGGTTATTTCCCTGTTCAACCGGTTGATTCGGCAGCTGATATTAGAGGCGAAATGGTTTCTGTACTTCGTGAAGTTGGTGTTGATTCAATTCTTCACCATCATGAAGTTGCACCATCTCAACATGAGCTTGGTATTAAGTTTGATACATTAACCGCAGTTGCGGATGACGTGCAAAAATATAAATATGTTGTTCATAATGTAGCAGCTAGCTATGGAAAATCTGCAACATTTATGCCTAAACCAGTTAAAGATGATAATGGTTCTGGAATGCACTGCCATCAGTCAATATGGGCTAAAGACAAGCCTTTATTTGCTGGTAATGGCTATGCTGATTTAAGTGAAACTGCGATACACTATATTGGTGGTATTATTAAACATGCAAAAGCATTGAACGCATTTACAAATGCTTCAACAAACAGTTACAAAAGGTTAGTTCCAGGCTTTGAAGCTCCTGTTCTTTTAGCATATTCCGCAAGAAACCGTTCAGCATCAATTAGAATTCCATATGTTGCAAACCCAAAAGGTAAACGTATTGAGGCTAGATTCCCTGATCCAACTGCCAACCCTTATTTCGCATTTGCAGCAATGTTAATGGCTGGCCTTGACGGGATTGAAAATAAAATCAATCCAGGTGATGCAATGGACAAAAACCTTTATGACCTTCCACCTGAAGAATTGAAAGATATTCCAACTGTAGCAAGTTCATTCACTGAAGCACTTGAAGCACTAGACAAAGATAGGGAATTCTTGAAAAAAGGTGGTGTATTCACTGATGATCAAATCGACGCCTACATTAAGTTGAGAATGCCAGAAATTGAAGAATTAGAACAAACCCCCTCTCCTGTTGAGTTCTTAAATTATTATAGCTGCTAACTTTTTGATATTATTGCGTTAAATTATAGGGGGTGACTCTAAGCATGAAAAACAACCCTATAATTTGCGCAATTGATACACCAATTATAAGTGAAGCTAATAATATCATTTCTCAAATTGGTGATAATGTTGGTGGAATAAAATTAGGGCTAGAGTTTTTTTGTAAGAATGGCCCCGAAGGAATAAAGGAAGTTGCGAATAGCAATGTACCCATTTTTCTGGATTTAAAATTCCATGATATTCCCAATACAGTGGAAAAGGCAGTTCGTTCCATAGCATCACTTCCCTGCTTCATGACAACTATACATATGCTTAATGGCAGCGAAACAATTAGAAAGTGCGTAGGTTTAAAAAATGAAGTTGAAAACTTGCCAATGCTAATTGGAGTAACAATTTTAACTAGCCATAACGATATTACAGAAATCGGTATTGATTTAAAAATTCAAGATGAAGTTTTAAAATTAGCAGAAATTGCTGCTAAAGAAGGCATGGATGGAATTGTATGCTCACCTCATGAAATTGAGATTATAAAAAAGAATTTTGGGAACAAATTAAAACTTATATGCCCTGGAATTAGACCAGAAGGAATATCATCAAATGACCAGAAGAGAATAATGACACCTAAAAGTGCTATTGAGCTAGGCGCTGATTATTTAGTTATCGGGAGACCAATCACAGAATCCACACATTTAGGAAAAACATCAAAAGAAATATACAATAGTATAAAATAAACTTGAAAGAACCCAGCCTTTGTGAAAAATATTTTATATTAGTATTTTAGTTGATAAAAATTGTTAGGTTCAAATGAAAGATTTTCATGCGTTTATTTCTAGTGTAGCTACAAAAGTTCAAATTTCACTAATTAGCCTATCTTTAGTTGGCATAATATTTTCAATTTATACGTATATTGACGTTAGAAACATGGGCAATAACACTAGGCTTGTAAACATTATTGAAAGCCACATTTACTGGCAGCTAGGAGTTGCCTTCATATTCAACCTAGTTCTTGGCATTATAATTTACAACGCGATAACTAAACCTGTTAAAAACCTAAATAAGGTCATGAAGACCATAGCATCTGGTAACTTTAAAATTGAAATACCATATTGCAACTTTGCTAACGAGATTGGTTCACTAGCTAATCAAGTTAAAGATTTTAAAAATAGATCAGAAAAACTTGTTGAAGATGAAAAAATTATGGCAGCCGAGCTCACAAGAGGTGAAGCAGCAAAAAGAAAGCAACTAAGCGAAACTTTAGCAAAACTATTTGATGAAAAAATCGTTACAATTGTTAATCAATTTGGAGAAATCTCTACAAAACTAACTCACACTTCTTCAAACCTAAGTGAAGTTACCAAAACAAGCAGTGCATATATAAATGGTTTGGTTGATTCAGCTTCTAACGCCAATAACAACGTTGGAACAATTGCTGAAGCAGCTGAAGAACTAACATCATCAATTGCAGAGATTAACAGTCAAACTACTAAATCAGCCCATATATCAGAAGAGGCCACCATTAAAGTTAGCGCTGCAAATTCAGAAGTTGCTGGCCTTGCTGAAGGTGCGGAACAGATTGGTGACGTAATATTACTAATTAATGATATTGCAGAGCAAATTAACTTACTAGCACTAAACGCTACTATTGAAGCTGCAAGAGCTGGGGAAGCAGGCAAAGGATTTGCAGTAGTTGCAACGGAAGTTAAAAACCTAGCCGAACAAACTGCAAATGCAACTAAAGAGATTTCAGACCTTATTAGAAATATTCAATCTAGGACTGGCATTGCCGTGGATTCAATTAAAGAAATTCATGCAACAATCAACTCGATGAATGATATTAGTAAAAATATAGCTGATGCGATTGAAGGGCAAAGTTACGCAACAAGAGAGATTGCAAAAAACATTCAAGAGGCAGCATCACATACTAGTAGCGTTAAAGATAACGTAAATAATGCAGCCACATCCTTCCTGCAAGTTGAGGGTTATTCGACTGATATCAATAAAGAAGGTAGTAGCCTTAGTGGAGCACGCTCTCAACTAGAGACTGAGGTTCAAGAATTCTTAAAAGAAATTAGCAAAGATGCTTCCTAATTTCTTTCAATAGTATATGTTTATTGCTATAAAATAATTAGAAATATAAACACTTATTAGAGGAGATATCATGACAAATTTTGGTGGCGTTTCTGGCGACAAACTTAGACAATTAGTTGATAAAATTGAAAAGCTAGAAGAGGAAAAGAAAGAAGTAGCTGAATGTATTAGGGACGCCTATGGCGAAGCTAAATCTTATGGCTATGATGTAAAGATCCTTAAAAAAGTTATCAAACTTAGAACTATTGAGGCAGCAAAAAGAATGGAAGAAGAGGAAATTCTCGATATTTATATGCATGCACTTGGAATGGGAGTTGAACCATCTTCTACTCAAGAGAATGATATTAATGAAGCCCTTCAAACTTCCGAAAAATCTGATAGCGAAGAAGAAGCTGCTTAGCAATAGAGCCCCCTAGGTTAGAATATGGTAGATTTTATTTTAGATAAAAAACTATATTCAGCGATAGATATTGTAATCTGCATTTCAACAGATACATCTTTAAAGCCAAGCTCAAGTAAATCTTTATCTGATAAAACTGGACTTGGACTAAGATATGTTGAGCAAATTTTACAAGCCCTTGTTAAGGGGAACGTACTAAAGGCTATGAGAGGTAAGTCTGGAGGATATTTGATTGCTAAAGACAGAAGAAAATTAAGCCTCCATGATCTTTACACCTCTATTCAAGCAATAAAGAATGAGAAGAAAAACCCTATTTTCTCAGATGAATGCTCGGAAACAATAGCAGATATAGACACGGCTATAGCCAAAGTTATTGAAAAGCATCTTAAAACTATCACTATTGAAGATATAAATCAGGATACCTTGGAAAAACTTAAGCGTAAACAAGTGAAATCAAAATCTGATTTTGTTATTTAATAGTTTTGTGATATAATTTTAAACGAGTGTTAATGTCGCAAATATTTCTAATAATATTGGGCATGGTAAAATGAAGTATATATAAACACATAATAACTAAAATATTAATGATATTATGAAAAAATTTACAATACCATGTGATTTTGGAGGCAAAAAAGCCCCATTTGATGTTTACATAGGTATGCCTAAGCCAGGAAATCATCCGTTACAAAACCAGGCTCATTGGCTTGCAAGTGAGCGCGGTGGTACCATCCCTGCAGAAGTAATGGAAAGCTTTGATAAATTACTCAAGCTATCAGAAAAGAATGGAGTTAGCTTTGAGGATTTATGCGTTTATGCTCTAGAAGCGGCAAATGAGGAAAAGGGCAAAAAGCCAACTTCTCAAGCTAAACCTCAACCACCTAGCGATGGCAGCCAGCCACCTGCTGGCGGTGGTGGCAATCCACAGGGGTAATTATTCACGTGATACCAGTCATAAAATCATATATTTATCATATTTTTAATTTTGTTTTTTTTATAATTCTTGGGATTGAATCTTATGAATATATTACAAAACCTGAATATCAAGAATTTCTATCAGGCATTAATTTCCCTCTAATGTTTGTTTTAATACATCTAATACTTTTAGAAATATTTTTAATGATCCCAACGGGAGTACTTACTATTAGGGAAGTTTTAAAAAGCAAAACAAATAAGGTAGATTTATATACAGGAATCACCTTTTTAAATTTTTCAGTATTCTTTTTGTATTTCATTAGCTTTGGGTTTAAATCTAACTTATTTGAAGATATATTAGATATAAAATACGGTTCACTCTTCTAGTATTAAAAACTATAGAACAGCTAAAATTTGATTGTTTAGCTCAATTGATTCTTGAGCTAATTTCTTTTCAAAATCACTATCTGAAACTTTTAATTTAATTTCAGCATCTGATATTCTTTGCTCAACTAGTTTTCTATCTAATTCATTTAAATTCTCAGCTTCTGTTGCTAGAATTGAAACTTCCTCAGGGTTAACTTCAGAAAAACCTCCAGAAACAAAGAACCTTTCTTTAACAACATCACCCTCAAGAATTTTTACAATTCCATTCTGTAAAGTCGTTATAGTTTTTGCATGACCTGCTAATATACCCATCTCACCTTCATAAGCTGGGATAATCGCCATTTCAACATCACCAGAAAAAGCTAATTTACCCGGTGTAGTAATTTCAATTTTAAACGTATTAGACATAACATCTTTATATAATTTCAAACTATAGATGCAAGAGTTTTGTTACTTATTATTAGCTAATTTAATGAGTGTAGCTATATCCATTTGATATACTAGCTGAAAAAGTTGCACCATTTTGTGTAATGGATGCACTTGGCCCATTGTTAAAACGCACTATATATCCTGCCTCCTCCACTTTTGATGCAAGATTTTCATGAGCTTCTGGACTACTAACTGAATATGAAATTACGTGGTTCGATCCATTAATATCTATACCAGACAAACTAACATTAGGTGTTGTTTGAACCCTTGCGGTAACACTTTTCACATATACTTGATCAGCATCTTTAAGATCAACGAATATATTACCTTTACCATCTTCGCCAATGCCCATTACAAGCACTGGTTTACCCCCTTTAGACACAATTAGCCCCCTCTATGTAATTGATATCTTTTAATTATTATAACTTAAAGATATTAACAGAAGGTTAATAATAGGGGCAAATTCGAACTAATATTTTAGATGCGATATAAAAACCCCGCTAAAATAAATTAGTGGGGCTTTAAAAATACTTATAAAGTATTAGTTTTTTATTTACGCAGCTTCAGCGGCAAGTTCTTTAGCTTTAGCTTCAGCTTCTTCAATATTTCCAACCATGTAGAACGAGTTTTCTGGCATATGATCGTATACACCTTCAACAATACCTTTAAAACCTTTAATTGTATCAGCTAAACTAACAAATACACCAGGCTTACCAGTAAACACTTCCGCAACGTGGAATGGCTGAGATAAGAAACGTTGAATCTTACGAGCACGAGATACAATAAGTTTATCATCTTCAGAAAGCTCGTCCATACCAAGAATCGCGATGATATCTTGAAGGTCTTTATATTTTTGAAGAGTTTGCTGAACTAAACGCGCAACTTCATAATGCTCATCACCAATCACACGAGGATCAAGAATACGAGAAGTTGAATCAAGTGGATCAACCGCAGGGTAAATACCAAGTTCCGCAATTGAACGGTTCAATACTGTAGTAGCGTCCAAATGTGCGAATGAAGTAGCAGGCGCCGGATCCGTCAAATCATCGGCAGGTACGTAAATTGCCTGAACTGATGTGATTGAACCTTTGTTAGTTGAAGTAATACGCTCTTGTAATTGCCCCATTTCCGTAGCTAATGTTGGCTGATAACCAACCGCTGAAGGAATACGACCAAGAAGTGCAGATACTTCTGAACCAGCTTGCGTAAAACGGAAAACGTTATCCATGAAGAACAATACATCCTGACCTTCTTCATCACGGAAATATTCCGCCATCGTAAGACCAGTTAACGCAACACGAGCACGCGCTCCAGGAGGCTCATTCATTTGTCCATATACTAAGGCTGCTTTTGATTTTGAAAAATCATCCACGTTAATTACACCACCCTCAATCATTTCGTGGTAA
This sequence comes from uncultured Rickettsiales bacterium, assembly GCA_964352365.1. Taxonomy (GTDB): domain Bacteria; phylum Pseudomonadota; class Alphaproteobacteria; order Rickettsiales; family UBA8987; genus CAYGRX01. The sequence continues at coordinate 4,406 of CAYGRX010000029.1, read as the reverse complement.
AGATCGTTACCCTCACGAGTACGCTCACCAACACCAGCAAAAACTGAGTAACCACCATGACCTTTAGCAATGTTGTTAATCAATTCCATGATTAGTACTGTTTTACCTACACCAGCACCACCGAATAGACCAATTTTACCACCTTTTGAATAAGGGGCTAATAGATCTACCACTTTAATACCAGTAACTAAAATTTCAGTTTCAGTTGATTGGTCAATAAACAATGGAGCTTCTGCATGAATTGGTGCTTTGGCTTTAGTTTTACATTCTCCTAAACCGTCAATTGGGTTACCAACAACATCAAAAATACGGCCTAAAGTTTCAGGACCGACTGGAACAGAAATTTGCGATCCAGTATCTATA
>CAYGRX010000029.1:0-4033 GCA_964352365.1 uncultured Rickettsiales bacterium | reverse complement strand
GTTGAATCCATCGCAATAGTACGAACTTGGTTTTCACCAAGATGTTGCGCTACTTCTAATACAAGAGTTTTGCCATCATTTTTAGTTTCAAGTGCCGAAAGAATTGCTGGAATTTCACCAGAATCAAACTTCACATCCACAACAGCAGAAATTACCTGAGTAATTTTACCTTTGTTTTGTCCTTTTTTAGCCATTTTTTAAGTCTCCTTATTAAAATTTGTATATGTTATTTTTTTAAACCGCTTCAGCACCTGCAACAATCTCCGTAAGCTCAGTAGTGATTGCAGCTTGACGAGTACGGTTGTAGATAAGTGTTAGTTTGTAAATCATGTCTGATGCATTCTTAGTTGCATTATCCATTGCAGTCATACGGGCACCCTGCTCTGAAGCAGAATTTTCAAGCATACCGCGAAATATTTGCACTGAAATATTTTTTGGTAGTAACGCCTTTAAAATTTCTTCTTCATTCGGCTCATATTCATAAACAGAGCTAGAACCAGAAACATCAGCATTATCATTAGCTTCAACGTCTGTAATTTCTAGAGGAATAAGGCTACGCTCAGTAACTTCTTGAACAAGTGGATTAACATATTTTGCGAATAAGAACCTAACCGTGTCAACTTCACCTGACTCAAACAAATCAATAGCAAGTTTACCAACTATATCAGCCTCAGTAAATTCGACTTGTTTACCACCAAAAGCATCGAGGGATTTAATAATGCTAGATTTGTGCGAGAATTTTAAAACGTCTTTAGCTTTTTTACCTACAGTAACAATTTTAACTTCCTTACCTTGAGCGGTAAGGTCATCAAAAATTATTTTAGCACGTTTAATTAACTGAGTATTAAAACCACCACACAAACCACGATCAGATGAAGTAACTATCAACAGAACTTTCTCTTCTATCAACTTACCACTTGCATCTAACCTACCAGAAAGAAATTCAGGCCTGTTAGTTTCAATAATAGATTCAGATAGATTTTGAATAACAGATTGCAACTTACGTGAATAAGGGCGGGCTTCTTCCGCTCTTTCTTGTGCACGACGAAGTTTTGATGCCGCAACCATTTTCATAGCTTTGGTTATCTTTTGTGTATTCTTAACTGAACCAATACGGTTTTTTAATTCTTTAAGGTTAGCCATTTTTAGCTCGCAAATCCTTTAACAAATTTTTCCAAAATCTTACGTAATTTTTCTTCAGTTTTATCAGAAACTTTACCCTCGTTACGAATAGTATCTAACAAATCTGAGTGCGAATTTCTCAACGAAGAAAGTAATTCACCTTCAAAACGCTCAACGTCTTTAGTAGGAATAGTATCAAGGTATCCTTTTACACCTGCAAAAAGAATCGCAACTGATTCTTCAGCTTGCAATGGAGAATATTGAGGTTGCTTTAATAGCTCAACTAAACGTTGACCACGAGCAATCAATTTTTGCGTTGAAACATCAAGATCAGAACCAAACTGAGCAAATGCTTCCATCTCACGGAATTGAGCAAGCTCTAGTTTTAGAGTACCAGCAACTTGTTTCATTGCTTTAATTTGTGCAGCAGAACCAACACGAGATACTGACAAACCAACAGATACAGCTGGGCGAACACCCTTGTTGAATAAACCAGTTTCTAGGAAAATTTGACCATCAGTTATTGAAATTACGTTAGTTGGTATATAAGCAGATACGTCACCAGCTTGAGTTTCAATAATTGGAAGTGCCGTTAGTGAACCTGCACCTTGGTCATCAGACATTTTTGCAGCACGCTCTAACAAACGAGAATGAACATAGAATACGTCACCAGGATAAGCTTCACGGCCAGGAGGTCTTCTTAATAAAAGTGACATTTGACGATAAGCAACTGCGTGCTTAGATAAATCATCATAAGTAATAAGTGCATGCTTACCATTATCACGGAAATATTCACCCATAGCGCAACCAGTATATGCAGCTAAGAACTGAAGTGGAGCAGGATCAGATGCCGTTGCAGCAACAACAATTGAATATTCTAGAGCGCCTTCTTCTTCTAATTTTTTTACAATTTGTGCAACTGTAGATCTTTTTTGACCAATACAAACGTAAATACAGTATAGCTTTCTACTTTCATCAGAACCAGCATGCATAGGCTTTTGGTTAAGAATAGTATCAATAGCGATTGCAGTTTTACCCGTTTGACGGTCACCAATGATAAGTTCACGTTGTCCACGACCAATTGGAATCAAGCCATCAATTGATTTAATACCAGTTTGAACTGGCTCATGAACTGATTTACGCTGAATAATACCCGGTGCTTTAACTTCGATACGGCTTTTTGCTTTAGCTTTGATTGGGCCTTTGCCATCAATAGGGTTACCAAGTGCATCAACAACACGACCTAGCAATTCAGGACCAACTGGAACGTCAACAATACGACCTGTACGCTTAACAGTGTCACCTTCCTTAATGTCTCTATCGTTACCTAAAACAACAATACCAACAGAAGTTTCTTCAAGGTTAAGAGCCATACCCATGACACCACCAGGAAATTCAACCAACTCACCAGCTTGAACTTGATCCAAACCATAAACTTGAGCTACACCATCACCAACTTTAACAACCTGACCAACTTCTTTAACGTCAGACACGACCTCAAAATTGTTTATATTCTCCTTTAATATCGAAGATATTTCTGCTGCTTGTAACGCCATTTTTAACCTCTTAGTTTTAAAAAAATTTTATTATTATTTATAAATATTAACTTGCTAATTTTAGCCTTAACTTTTCAAGCTTACTCTTAATGGAGTTATCAAAAAGTTTTGAACCAATTTTAATTTTCAAACCACCAATTATTGACTCATCAACAAATGTGTCGCACTCAACTTTTTTACCAGTTGCTCCTTCAATTGTTTTATTTATTTTTGTAACTTCAGCGGGTTTTAGTTTTTTCGCAGAAGTAACTTCCGCAAGAACATAACCACCCGCTTCCATTACAATAACTTTAAATGCCTCACATATAGAAGGAAGAATTGCCAGTCTGTTATTTTCCGCAAGGACTAATAGTAAGTTTTTAACTTTATCAGAAACCTTGAGCTTTTTGGCAAAACCTTCAATCGCCGCAGATTTTTCTGATTTAGAAAAAACAGGGCTTTTTAAAAATTTTTTGAAGTTTTCGTCGTTTTCACTAATTTCTAAAATTTCATTAAGCTGTTTTAAAGCTTTTTCTGAATCTAATTTCTTGCCTTCAAGGGCTTCAAAAAGTGCTGTTGAATAACGCTTTGCTAATATTTGAATTTCAGAAGTTTTTAGTGTCATAACAATAAATGCCAAAATAAATTTGGCCTTCAATAACACAGGAATTATAGTCTTTCAACATATTATTAGCATTATTTTGAAAGACTTAAGTCCTCAACAAAAGAGTTTTATTTTTTTTATTTTTTTATATAATTTGTTATGTTAACAAGTTTTTTTAAATGATTCTTTCACACGCATACAGGGTTGTAAACAGCCTACCTAATTCTGAACTAAAAGCAAAGTTAGAATTAAAACTAAAGGCACAACATCATGGAATACAAGGAGATTTAGAAAGGAAATTTTTAGTATTAGGAACTGAACTTCATGTTAGTAACACTAGATTTTCTGCTGATGAATTACGCCCATCTATTCGAGAAAAGTTAGAAAAACTCTTTAAAGATGAATCTCTTGTAAATTGTACGGTAGTGAAACTTAAAACTGACTTTCAATCATAAGTGACTTTCAATCATATAGTGAAGTTAAGTCATTAGTTGCCGATATTCATTCGTGTGGCAGCAGAGCTTTATTCCTTACTCACAAAAAAATTGATAATTCACATGAGGCTTTCTTCGCTGTCCCAGAATTTAATGAATTTAAAAAAGACAGAAGTATTATGCTTGCATATTGCTTAGATAAAGGGTTAATAAATTTAAAAGACATTGAGAATATAGACGATAATAAAGTAAACCCACTGAGTGAACTTGTACAAAAGCGTGTGCAAACTCTTAATAAGAATTATAATAATGAACTCAAAAAATAATAAAAAAGAACT